>CAYLJQ010000027.1:0-23076 GCA_964383955.1 uncultured Heliomicrobium sp.
CCGGCGCGTAATCGAACTGCACCAGATCGCCATCCTGCAACTTCGCGGTGTTGACATGGTAGTGCGAATAGAAGGTGTTTTGGCCGGTGGCGATCAGCGCAAAATAGGCTGCGGCTTGTGAACCGTGTTTTTTGAACACGAATTCGGCGGGCGCTTGCAGTTCATATTCGTAAAGGCCGGGCCGCGCTTCGCGCATGGCTTCCATAATGCCAAGGCCTGTAATGCGCGTGGCTTCGCGGATGACAGCGATTTCGCGCGGGCTTTTAATGGAGCGCATAGCGTCCAGCATCGGATCCAGATTCTGCACATTGACGTTCGTGCCCAGAGCTTTGAGCTTCTGGATAAAGGTGTCTTCGCGTGAAGCCCGTCCATCCCACGGGTCTTCTTTGGTGGCGCGCCACAGGCCAACGGTGTCGCTGGACGACGCGTTTTCCAGCACCTCGGGACGAAACGGCGTGTGAATCGTTCTGCCTTCGCGAACGAATGCGGCGACGGCTTCGGCAAATTCTTCGCGTGGACGCACTGCATCAAGGCCAGTGGATTTCACTGCGGCTTCACCTGGAACCATCGCCGAACCGAACATTCGCGCGCGGCGTTCCGCTCCGCCGTACAAATACAACGTCGAACGTTTCGCTTTGCCATCAATGACCAAAATCGCGCGCGGCTCGTTCACGCCGCACAGGTAATAGAATTGATTGCTTTGCCGCAAAGGCTGTTCGCCAGGCCGTTCGGTTGTGCCTTGCAGAATCGCCACGCCATCGCCAATTTGTTTCATGACGTTGGCGCGGCGCGCGGCAAATTCTTCGGGCGGAAAGATGTTGTGGAAAACCGGTTGCGCGCTTAATGAAAAGCAGAGCGCAGCCAGCAGGAATGTCGCGACCAGAAAGCGGTTTCGCACGGTGTTCTCCTTAAAGAATGACGACTTGTTTGTAATGTTGAGCGGATTTCTTGACGGTTATTCCGTGGCTATGTATACACTCTGCCCCTGACTGGACTCAACAAATCCCAAACCAATCCAAGCTTTATTTTGTCGGCGTTTGAATCATTACCAGCTACGACTTATGAAAATCAAAACCCTAAGCTTCTCACTCTTCTGTTGTCTGGCCTTGCTGCTCAGCGTTGAGGCCTTGTTCAGCGAACGTAGTGTCATTGCCCAGCGATCTGGTAAAGCTTCGTCCTTTACCTATGGCGGCGGAGAAGCAGGACAGCGGTATTCACCGCTGAAGCAAATCAATCGCTCCAACGTGCAGCAACTGGAAATCGTCTGGACGTATGACGGCGGTGACGGCGCGGGAGATTCGCAAAATCAGCCGGTCGTCGTTGACGGCGTGCTTTTCGGCGCAACCGCAAAACACAAAATCTTTGCGCTGGACGCGGCGACCGGAAAAGAGTTGTGGCGATTTGATTCCGGCTTGGGCGGGCGCGGACCGAATCGCGGCGTCAGCGTTTGGAGTAGCGCGAAGGAGAAACGGATTTTTGCCACCGCGCAAAGTTTTATTTACGCGCTTGATCCGGTGACGGGAAAGCCGATTCCAAGCTTCGGAACGAACGGACGGATTGATTTGCGTGAAGGGCTGGGGCGCGAACCCAGCAAGCTTTCGATTGTCCAAACCACGCCGGGTGCAATTTACAAAGACTTGCTGATCGTCAGTGGACGAATGTCTGAATCATTGCCCGGCGCGCCGGGAGACATTCGCGCCTTCGATGTTCGCACTGGCAAGCTGCGCTGGATATTTCACACGATTCCGCATCCGGGCGAATTCGGTTACGACACCTGGCCGAAAGACGCCTGGACGTACACTGCTTCGGCTAACAACTGGCCGGGCATGGCCGTAGATGAAAAGCGCGGCATCGTGTTCGTTCCGACCGGTTCCGCCGCCGATGATTTTTATGGAGCCAATCGCGCTGGCGACAATTTGTTCGCCAACACATTGCTGGCGCTGGACGCTGCAACCGGCAAGCGATTGTGGCATTTCCAAGCCGTCAAACACGACGTTTGGGATCGAGACTTTCCTTCGCCGCCGACGTTGGTGACGGTCAAACAAAACGGCAAATTGGTTGACGCCGTCGCCCAAACGACCAAGTCCGGCCACGTGTATTTGTTCGAACGCGCCACCGGCAAATCGCTGTTCCCAATTGAGTACAAAAAATATCCCGCCAGTGAAGTTCCCGGCGAAGTCACGGCTGAAACGCAGCCGCTGCCCACGAAGCCCGCGCCATTTTCACGCCAAGCTTTAACAGAAGGTTTCCTGACCAATCGCACGCCCGAAGCGCGCGCGTGGGCACTGGCGCAATTGCGTACGATCAACAGCGGAGACCAATTTCTGCCGATCAATGTCGGCAAGGAAACCATGATCTTTCCGGGCTTTGACGGCGGAGCGGAATGGGGCGGTTCGGCCTTCGATCCCGAAACCGGATTGCTGTATGTGAACGCCAACGAAATGGCTTGGCGCATGAAGCTGGCTGAAAATCAGGCGGGCAATTCCGGGCGGCAACTGTACAACCGCAACTGCGCCACCTGCCACGGAGACGATCTGGCCGGTTCGCCGCCGCAAATGCCTTCGCTGAAAAACATCGGCTCCAAATTCAAAGCCGAAGCGTTGACTACAATCATTCGCCAAGGCGCGGGCCGTATGCCTGCGTTTCCAAGCCTGTCAGCGGAAGATTTGGCTGCATTGACGCAGTTTCTGCTCAGCGGCGAAGACAAAGAGCTTGGCAACAAAACGGACTCCAACCGGCAAAAGTATCGCTTCACTGGCTACATCAAATTCCTGGACCCGGACGGTTACCCGGCCATCGCCACTCCTTGGGGAACGTTGAACGCGATCAATCTGAACACGGGCGAATACGCCTGGAAAATTCCCTTTGGCGAATACCCGGAACTTGCCGCGAAGGGAATGAAAGACACAGGCTCTGAAAATTACGGCGGCCCCGTCGTCACGGCGGGAGGCTTGGTCTTCATCGCCGCGACAAACTTCGACCGCAAATTCCGCGTCTTCGATAAGCTGAATGGAAAGCTGCTGTGGGAAACCATGCTGCCCTTTGCGGGCAACGCCACGCCTGCCATTTTCGAAGTCCGCGGCAAACAATTCGTCGTCGTCCACGCGACAGGCGGCAAAGCCCGGAAAGACGAACCCAAGGGAGATATTTATATTGCCTTCGCATTGAAGAAATAATATCGTCAGCTTGCGTTGACTCGGCACGGATTTTTCGAAAGGGAATGACCTTCAGCAGCCTTTTAAATCCGTCGTGTATCCACAACCAGGACGAATCAATATGCAAGCCAACTTTGACCTGATCATCACCGCCGACACGCCCAACCGGCGAACCGAATTGGAACTGCGCGACCACAACGGAGCGCAGCTCGCTTACCGCCTGACCGAATTCAAAAGCATAGAGGTTTCCAAACAGCATGGCCTGTTCGATCTGCGCAATTATCTGCGGCATTACGCGGTTGAAGGCGAAGAAGCCGCGCGCATTTTTGAAATCGGAATCTGCATCGCCGAACAGGTTCTGGGTGAAGAAATCTTCCGCCATCTGTACGCCTCTGAAGCGCAGCGCACCTTGCGCATTCAATTGCCAGGCGCTGGCGATGAAGAAAACCAGCTTGCCGCCTTGCTCGCTCGCGTCCCGTGGGAAATCGCTCGCCCAGCCGCCAACCAGCCGACGCTGGGCGAACGCAACCTGCTGGTTCGCGTCGTCCACGACATGGCCGAACCCATCACTAGGCTGATTGATTTCCAGCCGAATGAATCCTTGCGCGTGCTGTTTGTCTTTGGCGAAGCCGAAGGCTCGCGTCCATTGGCGATGCGGAAAGAACGGCAGGAATTGTTGCGGCTGTTTGAAAAAGAAATCTATCCGAACCGCCGCATCGAAGCCCACTTTCTGACGCACGGTGTGACGCGCCAGCGGTTGCAAACCCAGATTCAGGAAAACGGCGGGTATCACATCGTCCATTGGAGCGGCCACGGACATTTGAATCTGCTGGAACTGGCCAAAGCAGATGGCGGCGGCGACCGCCTTTCTGGCGAAGAGCTGCTTGATTTGTTCGTTGACGCGGGCGGATTCATCCCGCGATTGTTTTTTCTCAGCGCGTGTCATTCCGGCGACATTCTGTCGGTTAAAAACTGGAAGGAGTTTGCCGCCCTCGCCGCAGGTAAAGAGCTGGGGACAAAAGATTCGACAGAAACCAAAGACATCGAATTTGAAGAACAGCCCGGTTACACCGGCACGGCGCACGCCTTGTTGCAGGGCGGAGTTCCCGCAGTCGTTGCCATGCGGTATGCCGTCGGAGACGAATACGCCCGCGATTTGGCCGTGGAGTTTTACCGGTTGTTGCTGGCGCAGCCGCAACCCAAAACCGCCGCCGCCGCGTTGACGATGGCGCGCAAACGGTTGCTAAGCGTTTCAGATCAGAGCCATTACGCGCCTTGCGATCACGCGACGCCGCTGCTGTATGGCGCGGAACATCCAGGCTTACGCTGGGAAAATGGACGCAGCCCGGCGCTGAATCCGCGCGATCCGCGATTGCACCAGATTGCAGAACTGACCCTGGCCCAGCACGAACATTTCGTCGGGCGCACCTGGGAACTGGCCCGGCTTGGAGCGCAATTTATCGGCGCTGACACCAACCCCGTCGCCGTCATTACCGGTCTGGGCGGTATGGGAAAAACGGCGCTGACCGCCGAAGCGCTGGCGCTGTGGCAAACGCGGTTCGATTGGGTGTTGCTGTATCAGGCCAAACCCAATCCACTGAGTTTTGAAACTACCTTGCGCGACATTCACTTGAAACTGGTCGGCGAACTGGGGCGCTATCACGACCACATCAAAGCGCGTCCCGCCGATGCGATTTACCGCGATGCCAGTGCCGAATTCACAGGCGCGGAACGCTTCGAGCGGCTGACGCGCAATCTGATCCGCGCGCTAAAAGACGAAGCGATCTTGCTGGTGCTGGATAATTTCGAGACGAATTTGAAACCGCAACCGGAGAGGGAGGGACAGAGAGATGGAGGGACGGAGGGCAGTGGCCACAGCTCTCCCACTCCCTCTGTCTCTCCGTCCCTCCTTTCGCCCAGATGTGCTTGTCAGGACGAGGCTTGGGAGCGTTGTCTGAAGCGGTTGGCGACGGAGTTGATTGGCTCGCGGTCGCGTGTGTGGATGACTTGCCGCCACGCGCTGACGGCGTTGGATGGAGCAAGCGTTCAATCGGTCTTGCTGGGGCCGTTGCCTGCGGGCGAAGCGGCGCTTTACCTGCGCGAACACGCTGGGTTGAGTCGTATGTTTTTCAACCCATACAAAAGCGAAAGCGTGTTGGCGATGCGGTTGCTGAATGCCAGCCGCTTTCATCCGCTGTTGATGGATCGGCTGGCGCGGTTGGCCGTTGCAGGCGAGGCGTTACGTCCGCAATTGTTGCAGGCGCTGGACACGCTGGAAAAGACCAAGGATTTTGCCCGACTGCCCGAACTATTCGCGGGCGCGACGGGCGATGCGCGGGAACTGGCGTACCTGAACGACGCGCTGGCCGCTTCACTGGATCAACTGATTCAGCAGGTCAGCCCCGACGCGCGTCGCCTGTTGTGGATGATCGCCATCGCCAACGAACCCATCGAACTCGCCCTGTTGCAACGCGTGTGGAGCGGTGAAGAAGACGAACAAACGCAGCAACTTCGGCAGATCAAACAAATGCTGGAAATTCTGCCGCAGCTTCCCCCCGAATTGCAGGAAAAGCTGAAAGCGATCCCACCAGAGTTTCGGGCCCAACTCGACGCCTTGCCGCCCGAACCGCGAACTGCGAACCGTGAACTGCCAACTGCCCAACTAATTGCCGTCGGCCTTGTCACGGAAGAGCGCGCCGCACCGGGCGATGACAACTCCGCGCTGACCTGTCACGAACTGGTGCGCGAACGCATCCGCGCCCGTATGAACGACTATCCGGCGGAGCGCGACGGCCTGACCGAAAATACCATCCGTTTGGCGTATGCTGACCAGTTGATCGTAGCGTTCCAGGCGCTTGAGAATCGGAACATGGCCACCGCGCTGGAAGCGGGCAGCCGCGCGCTGGTCTATTGCGTGCAGGCGGAGGATTACGACCGGTTGGGATATTTCGCTGGCAATGTCATCAACAACACTCGCGATCCCCGCCTGCTCAACAGTCTGCTCCCGCATTTGCAAGCCGCCTCCGAATCCGCGCCGATGGGCCGCTCGCGTTGGGCCTGTCTCGCCTATCTCGCCGACGCGCTGAGTCAAGTCCGCCCCGATACTAGTTTACCCTTTTACGAACGGGCCGATGCGCAGGCTCGCAGAGCCGCCGAGACAGCAGCGCCAGGGAGCCCCGAGGCGCGCCAAGCCTGGTCGGATGTTGGCTGGATCACGGGCAACTGGGCAATCGCATTTGTAATGATCGGCGACCTCGCCGCCGCCCACCAGCGACGGATTGAAGAGGTTGAGGCCAAGAAAAAAGCTGACAGCGTTGCCGTTAATGTCATTGGTAGCGAACTTGAGGCCTTCCGTATCCAGATTATGCAGGGGTTAGCCGCGCAAGCCTTGCCACATGTGGAAGCGCGGTTGCAGCTAATCGAAACTTGGTGGCGGCAGCATCGAGCTGGCCAGCCCGTACCGGAAGCGCCAGATCCCGCCTTCCTCGCCCGCGCGTATATCAGCGCGCTCGACATCGCTCGGGAAGCGCACTGTGCTCAGCAGAACTGGAAAGCTGCGTTGCCCCGGATTGAGGCAATCCTGGACTTGCAGGGCTTGCTTCTGCGCCCAGCAGAAGATATTGCCATTGTTCGAATGAACCGTGCCATTGTACTGAAGAATCTGGGTCGCCTTGGCGAAGCACAGTCGGAACTAGAAACCTGCCTGCAACTTTTCCAGGACGATCCGGCCAACAGTTCCATCGTGCTCAGCTCCATGGCTAGCTTGTTCGCCAAACAAGGCGATGTGTCTGAAGCCCACCGGCAAGAACAACGCGCTCTCGCCCTATGCGAGCAATTACCGGATCCCCGTAACCGCGCCATATCGCATCACAATGTTGCCAACTACCTAGAACGCAGCGGCACGTCCGCCGAGTTGGCCGAAGCGCCGCGCCACAGACTCGCCGCGCTGATTTACTTCCTCGTTGCTGGGTTGGGACAGGATATGCAGACCTCGCTGGGCAATTATGCCAGACGTTTCCGCCTCGCCCACGAAGCCGGGACGAGCTACGCCGTGCCGCGGTTGGCGGACTTGCTGGCCGACTCGGCCTTCGATCCGTTGGACAAATGGCTCCGCCAGCGAGGCGTAGACGTGGACGAATTGCAGGTGGCGGTGGATGAATTGTTGGAACAGGTGCGGCAACAGGCGCTGGAGTGATCTGGGTACGCAGGCATCCTTGCCTGCTGTAATAAAAGCCGCGAAGCGCTCCGTTTTCTTCGCCGCAGAGCGGCGGCTGAATTTAGCCGTGGGGTTTTCAACCCACGGAAACGTCGAAAATAATGTCCGCGTCGCGTCAGCGACGCCTGAATTTAACTGAACTCAACCGTCGCTGACGCGACGGGAATTACGGCTACATGCTAACCGTGGGTCAAACACCCACGGTTAAATTCACATCGTCGCTACGCGACGTGAAAGCAAAGGAACTTGATTGCGATGCCAACGCCCAATAACCCGCAACGCTCGCTGACCGAATTGCTGACCGAACTTGAAGCCGCTGTCCGCGCCAAAGACAAATTGCGCGCACTGGAATTGGAACGAACAATCCTGCAACGGCTGGCCAGCGAAGCTGCCGACCGCGCCATAGTCGAACTCCGCGTCCGCGAATTGATGCGGAAGCTGGATGAACCCGTCGCCAAACCAACCGTTCGTAGCGTCGAATCGTTTGGCATCATCGGCGATATCGAACGTAGCGGCGCGGCTTCGGACTCGGACGGTATGGTGTATCCGGTCTGGTTTGGCACGAATCGCAAACCGCAAGGCAATGGCTTTACGGGCGAACGGCACGACCGCATCACGCGTGGCCGCGTAGACGTTCACGTCCCTGAAGCGCATCGGTTTGGCGAAACCGGCAATCCCTTTTGGAAACGGTTGCTGCGGTTTGATTTGCGCGATGACCGGTTGCGCGTGCAGAACCTTTTTAAACTGGAACGCGATGCGTTTTTTGCTGAATTTCAGCAGAAGCTGGCGGAAGCACGTAACGCAGGCGAAATTGGGGACGCGCTGTTTTTCATTCACGGCTATAAAAACACGTTTGAAGAAGCAGCGATCCGCGCCGCGCAAATCGGTGTGGATTTGAAAGCTCCGGCGACGGCGTTTTTCAGTTGGCCTTCGCGCGGCAAATTGGAAGCTTATCCGGCGGACGAAGCCAGCATCGAAGCCAGCGAACGCGCCATCACGGATTTTCTGGTGGAATTTTCGGCCAATTGCGGAGCCGACAAAATCCACGTCATCGCGCACAGCATGGGCAACCGAGGATTCTTGCGCGCGCTGCAACGCATTGCCGCTAATGCAACAACCAAAGGCAAAGTGAAGTTCGGCCAAATCTTTTTGGCTGCGCCGGATATTGATCGAGATTTGTTTTTGGATTTGGCGCGGCTGTATGCCGAACACGCCGAACGAACGACGCTGTACGCTTCGCGCGGTGACTGGCCTGTGTGGATTTCCGACAAGTTTCACGACGCGCCGCGCGCAGGGTACTTCACGCCGTACACCGTCACGCCCGGCGTAGACACCATCGCCGTTCCGGATTTCGACGTTGACCTGTTGGGACATTCGTACTTTGCGCAAGCCGAAGCCTTGCTGCACGACATTTTTGATTTGATGCGGAACAACCAGAATCCGGGGCAGCGCCAACGCATTGCTCCCGATTTGCACGATGGCACGGCGTTTTGGAAGTTGCGGAGATGAAGAGAGGCAGGAAGTTACAGATCGCTAGTGGCAGGCGTTCGAGGCACTTGGCGGGTTGTGGTCATCTTGTAAAGAATGGCAATTGCTAGATGAAACAGGCAGAGGCCAAAGCCGATGGCTGCGATCAGCATCAGATGGTGCGCCAGCGCGATGAAAGTGAAAAACAGCAGAATGCTCAGCCCAATCGAAACCGTCCAGGAGTTGGGTTGCCACGCGGCGTCACGATTCAGTTTGAGCAACGCGAAGATGACGAAGCTGACGGCGAACCAGCCGATGAAGTTTTGCAGCGGAATGCCGTAATAGCTGCCGGAATCAAGCCAGCGCCAGTAATTCAATTCGCCCGCCGCTAGCGGATCAATTACCAGATCAATCGCCACCATCCACGCACTGGCGATCAAGGCTTCCAGCCAGATGGGAAGCCGAAAGCCAGCCAGCATCGTTTTGATGTACGCGACCAGCACCATCCAGGCGGCAGCCATCACCAACGGAACGCCAATCAGTTGGGGTTGCAGCACAGCCGTGTATTCGTAACGGCCAAATGGAAAGCCGGAATGAACGCCGATGGCTTCGGCGGCAAAACCGATTACGCCAACGACCAGCAGCGTCATTCGATTCGTGCGATTCGCGGTCAAAAGCATCAGCAAACCCGCAAGAGACAAAAACGCTGTCGCCGCCCACAAAGCATCCGCAGGCGTGCGACCAAACAGCAAATGCGAAGCGACGCCGCCTACCCACAGAATCAGGTAACAACAGACCAGCACTGCCAGAATCGTTTTACGCACGTTCATATCGTTCGATCAATTCACAGGTGATTTGCGCCGACAGCAACACCGTCGGAGTTCCTCCGCCGGGATGCGTGCTGCCGCCGACGTAATACAGCCCCGCGACTTTTGCGTCTTTGTTCGGCGGACGCAGGAAAGCTCGACGCCAGCCGTGCGAATGCGTTCCGTAAATCGCTCCGCCGGGCATCAGGTAGCGCGAAGCAATCCGCCTGGGCGTCCAGGTATCGCTGACCACAATGTCCGATTCGATGTCCGGGAATCCGCTGCGGCGCAACCGAGCAAACACATTTTGCCGAGCCGCGCTGATCTGTGTTTCATCCCAAGCGTCTGTGTCATTGGCGGGCGCATTGGCCATGACGAATAAGGCTTCGCCTTCGGCGGGAACCAGTGAACGGTCGCTGCGGCTGGGCGCGTTGACGTACACGGTCGGATCGTCTGGGAAGCGCCGCTCGTTGAACAACTGTGCGAATTCCCGTTGGTAGTCCGCTGAAAAGTAAACAGAGTGGTGTTGCAGTTCCGGCAAGCTTCGCCGAACGCCGAACAAAAACACCAAGCCGGACATGGAACGTTGCGCCAGCGGCAAGCCTTTTCCGTTCGGTTCGCGCAGCAGCTTTGGCGCATCCGAAGCGTCGCCATTCATCACGACAACATCAGCGGGCAAGCGCGTGCCGTCGGCGAACTCGACTCCTTTCACGCGTTGCCCATCACGTTCAATTCGCGTGACTTCAGACCGTAACAGCAAGTTGATGCCTTCCGCTTTCGCCAGTTCCAGCAAGCCTTCGACAATTCGGTACAAACCTCCGCGCGCATACCATCCGCCGAAGGCGTATTCCAGATAGGGAATCACCGCCAGCGTCGCAGGCGCGGCATACGGCGACGAACCGACATAGGTCGGATAGCGGTCAAACATTTGTTGCAGATGCGGGCTGTGGAAATGCGCGGCAACCGTGCGATGGTAATTGCCCCAGCCGTAACGCAATGGCAGGTGGCGCAAAACGCTGGCGTCACTGGCCTGTGGCCAGTCCAACGGAGAGCGGCGCAAAAAAGTCTGTTTGGAAACTTCAAAAAGCTGCGCGCCCAATTGCATGAATTTCAAGAAGCCATCTACATCGCGCGGTTCCAGTTGGCGCAAAGTGGCCAGCCATTCCGGCAGCGAAGGCGTGTACGTGAACTTCGTGCCGTCGTCATACACATAATCAGCCAGTGGGTGCAGCCGCTCTAGTTCAACGTGGTCTTTCAGTTGGCTGCCAGCGGCTTTGAACAAGTCTTCAAAGACCCAAGGCATGGTGATCAGCGAAGGGCCGGTATCGAAGCAAAAGCCGCCTTCGCTCCAGGAGTTCATCTTACCGCCGAAACTTTCGCCCTGCTCGCAAACAGTGACGTGCCAGCCACTTTTCGCAAGTCGCAACGCCGTTGCCAAACCGCCCAAGCCTCCACCGATGATGACCGCGCGTTTCTGTCTCATGCCTTGCTCTCGCTGGCTGGTTGCCTTGGCGTGGGCAAAGGTTCGGCTGAATGATAAACGCGCCCTTTCCAGGCAACGCCTTTACCGGTTTTGCAGCGCCACCATGAAGAAAGACCTATAACAATCAGGAAGGTTTCGCCAAGTGGATGCAACAGAACCGACCACCACGGATGTCGGAAACGAATTGCCAGCAATGCGCGCATTGCCAGCACCAAAGCAGCAACCAGCACGAACTTGAGATGTACAAATGCCAGGAAGAACGGAGCGAGGAAGACTGCCACGTGGAAGACGATGAAAATCCAAAAGCTGGTTTGATGCCGAAACGCGGGGTAGAAGTTTTTTTGGAAGCCCTGCCAGATGTCGCCAAGCGAAGCGTACATCCGCACGGTAACGACATCCTGGCCATCCAGGCAAAACCCGCGCTGGCCTTTTTCGCGCCACAACTGTGCCAGCCGGGTGTCTTCGAAAATCTGATCGCGGACTGCGCCGTGTCCGCCAAGTTCGTTGTACGTTGCGCGATGCATTAACAGGCAGGCCCCGTGCGCCAGGCCTAGCGAAGCGTCTTGCCGCAACAGCGAAAGCGGAGCAGGGAAAAGCGTAAAGACGGTGAAATTCAACAGTGGCATCAACGCTTTTTCCCAGAAACTTTTCAGCGACAATCCAGGCCAGCACGAAAGAAACGTCAGTTGGCGGTGAATGGCTTCCGCAACCATCCGTGGCGCTGCGCCCTCGGTCAATCGCGCATCAGCGTCCAAAAAGAGCATCCATTCCGATTGCGCTTGGTTTGCTAATTGGGCGCAGGCGAAGTTTTTGCCGCACCAGCCTTCGGCCAAAGCCGTTGGGTGAATCAGTCGAACGCGGTTGTCGCGTTGCGCATACTCAAGAATGATTCTGGCTGTGGCGTCTGTGGAATGATCGTCGTACACCAAAATTTCGGCGACCGTTTCGTCCTGGCGCATCGCAGCTTCCAGGCAACCGGGCAGATTGCGTTCTTCGTTGCGTGCAGGAATCAGAATGGAAAGAGACTTGGGAAGAACGTTCGATGAAGCTGTCAGCTTTGAAACCTTCGGCCAGGCGAGTACGTTCCACGCCACCAGCGTCAGAATTCCGATTGCCAAAACTGAAAAAAGAAGAAAAACGCTCATCGGTGTTCGCTACTTTAAGCCAGCCGAGACTGCTGCAAAGTTAAAGAAGTGACCACAGATGAACACGGATCAACGCAGATGAACACAGATATTGGTTGGGCTTGTCTGTGTTTATCTATGTGCATCTGTGTTCATCTGTGGTTTTGTGTTTGTCGCAACAGCCGGTTGCTTCTTTGGCTTCAAGCTGCCATTCGCGCCGCCAGCCCAAACTTTTCCACGTCACGAATGACGAACTCCACAGCGTCAATCAGCAACAGCGCTTCAGGGCAAAGCCCAAATCTATCGGTGATTGCCGTTTTGCTGTCTTCTGCCAAAGACATTGCCAGACTATGCGCGCCTTCAATTCCAAGTTCCGCCACGAAGCTGGGGCGCAAGTGTCGTTCGTCCTGCCGCGCGGGTTTGCCAATCAAATCGCTTTCGCCAAGCTCGTCCAACAAATCGTCGCAAACCTGATACGCCGCGCCCAGACATTCGCCGTAACGCGCAAGAGCCGAAACGTCGGCTTCGGTTGCGCCGCAACTTAGTGCGCCCGCGGTCAATGTCAGACGCATCAATGCTGTGGTTTTCAGATTGCGATTGGTCAACGCTTCTTGGCCGGCGCTTTCTGTTCGCAATTCCAGATCAATTGCCTGCCCGCCGATCATTCCTTCAGTGCCGATGCAATTGGCGGCTTCGACCATCAGGTTTTGCGTCAACTCTGAACGCTGACTTGTTGACCGAGCCAACAGCGCATAAGACTGATTCAGCAATGCCAGTGCTGCCAGCATCGCCAGGCTTTCCCCGTAAACCTGATGAACTGTTGAGCGGCCACGGCGCAAATCGGCGTCGTCCATCGCAGGCAAATCGTCAAACAGCAACGAACTGGTGTGCAGAAATTCAATCGCGCAAGCAGCAGGCAGAGCGTGTTGCGGGTCGCCGCCTGCAAGCCTGGCTCCGATCAGCGTCAACATCGGACGCAATCGTTTGCCGCCCGGAAACATGGCGTAACGCAGCGCCTGATTAAATCGTTCAGCACCCGATTTCGTGCTGAGCGGCAACCAGCGTTCCAACGCGGATTCCAGCGTTTGTCCATTTGCGGTGATGAATTTAGCCAGCCGATTCGTCATAAATTCAGAATTGTGTCAGCAGTCCAACGGGACAAGAGGGTTAAGTGTAAGTAGTCGGAACCCTTGCTTCCGCGCGGGCTGCTGACACAACAGCTTAATCAAAAATGAGTTCGCTCAATTGTTTTGTCACTTCTTCGATGGGCAAATGGCCCGCGCCTTTCAATTCCCAGCAATGCGCTTGCGGCCAGATAGAGCGCCACAGCGCAGCAGATTGTTTGACGGCGGAAAACGTCCGTTCGCCGTAAACGATGTCAATTGGCATTCGCAGCGAATTGAACTGCGCGATGCCGTCAATGCCCGTCAGCAACATCAAATAGCGATAAACCGATTCGTGATTGATTGCCGTGAACGATTGCGTCAAATCCGAATCCGCCGTGCGTCTGGCTTTCAGCGAACGGTTCGTCAACCAGCGTCCGACGGGATTCGCAAACGTCGAGTAATACGCGTATTTGCCAAAACCTGGCGCGATGAAAACTTTGAAATACCAGGGCCAAAAGGCGAACGGATCAATCAACACCAGCCGCTGGAATTTGTGCGGAATCCGGTTCGCCGCCAACAAACCCAGCAGCGCGCCGCTGCAATTGCCGATTAAGGTAACTTCCTGAGCCTTAATCTTCGAGATTGTTTCAGTGATGTCTTCCGCGATTGCTGCTAGTTCCCAGCGAAGCGGCGCAGGCGATTGGCCGCATCCGGGCAAATCTGCGCTGTACAACGAAACGTTCGCAGGCAGGTACGGCAGCAACGGCGCAAACGTCGTGTGGTCACCGCTCCATCCGTGCAAGCCGATGTAAACATCCGAACCTGATCCATAACGTTCAAGATGCATGCTTCGTGTGAAATTCCGGGGAAAGATTGTCCGCAAGATTCGCCTTGCCAGCATCCGCCATTTGCAATCCGCAATTCGCCAGAACGCGTTCTGCTGTCAGCTTGCCGCTTAGCACAACCATCGGCATGCCCGTGCCGGGCGTCGTGCTGGCTCCGGTGTAAAACAAGCCTTCAATGTCTTCGGCATAATTGCGCGAACGGAATGGGCCGACTTGAAACAGCGTGTGCGCGGCTCCGAACGCCGAACCGTCGTACAGCCCGAAACGTTGCTGCCAATCGGCTGGCGTGTACGTTTCTTCGACAGCAATGCGCTCCTGCGATAACTCGATTCCGTGTTGACGCAATCGTGCCAATACACGCGCTTTGATTTCGTTGGTTGTAGATTTCCAGTCAATATCGCCCAACTCGCTCAGCAGCGGAGTCGGCACCAGCACGAACATCGTTGTGTCGCCCGGCGGAGCTAGGCCCGAATCTGTCGCCGAAGGCACGCTGACGTAAAACGGCAAATCGCGCGGAATGCGTTTGGTTTTGAATAGCTCAGCGAAGGAAGCTTCGAAATCCTGTGGCAGAAAAATCGTGTGATGGCCCAGGTTTTCGACTTTGCCGCGAATGCCCCAGTAAAACGTCAGCACGCCTGGCGTCATTTTGGTTTGCAGCGTTTTGCGCCGCTTGCGATCTGAAAGCGCATCCGCTGCGATCAATTCGGAATTGGTCGTCGGCAAATCTACGTTCGACACAACCAGCGGCGCGGAATGCTGTTGGCCGTTTGCCAGTTCAATTCCGGTAACGCGTCCGGCTGCGGTCAAAATTTGCCGCACGCGTTGACCCGTGTGAATGGTTACTCCCAATTCGCGCGCCAGCCGTTCAATGCCCAAAACCAGGCTGTAAATGCCACCTTTTGGCAGCCACAATCCATACGCCAGTTCGCCGTACGGCAGGATGGAAAACAGTCCCGGCAAATCGTAAGGCGATCCGCCTAAATACATGCCATACGCGCCCAGAGCTTCGCGCAGGTAACGGCTGCGGAAAAAGCGGCGCAGTTCAGAATCCAGCGAACGCCAGACGCTCAAATGACGCAGTTCGTTCAGCGAAAGCGCGCCCAACCAGGTCAGCGGATTATCGGCATTGCGGTTGACCAGTTTTTCAAAAGACGTTCGGTATTTGATGTCAGCGTCGCGCAGAAACGCCATCACTCCGGGACGAACGCCCGGTTCCACGCGTTCGCATTCTTCCAACAACGTGGGCAGGTTGCTGGACAGTGTGAAGCGAGTTTCATCCGGCCATTGAAAACTGACCGAAGGATCAACCGGCAGCAGCGGCACGTATTCGTGAAAATTGCGTCCTGCCGCGGCAAACAACTGTTCAAACACCCAGGGGTAATTCAGCAGCGAAGGGCCTGTGTCAAACCGAAAGCCATCGCGTTCGATCAAATTGGCGCGACCGCCAACGCGGTCATTGGCTTCGTACAAAGTCACAACGAACCCTGCCAGCCGCAAATGTATTGCCGCGCTCAATCCTCCCAGGCCGCCGCCAACGATGATCACTTCCTTGTTGTTCGTCGCTGATTTCATGTTTGGTTTGCTCAGACGCTCAAATACGCCAGCGGCACACGCCAATACTTGCTGGGCGGAAGCACTTTGAATTTCTCTCTGACGGGAACGCTTTCGCGATGCTGAAGGCCGCGCGGGCTTACAGCGATGCGCTGATTGAGCTGGCGATACACATTGATACAAGCGTGAATCGCCGTGCGGCAATCTGGCGCAAACGCGTCTAGGTCCGCGTAAGCCCGCGCGTAATGATCCTCCGCGATTTCCGTCAGCGTGCTCAGCACGCGATGGAACGCAGCCTGTTGCTCCGGCGCGGTGGCATCGGCGTCCCCAATGATGCCTTCGCTGTGAAGCAAGTCCAGCGGCAAATAGAGTCGTCCGCGCCGCTGGTCTTCGGCCACATCGCGGAGGAAGTTCGTCAACTGCAACGCAATGCCCAGATGTTTGGCGCTGGCCATTGCGCGGTCGAAATCCTGTTTGGTCGTGGAACCGTAAACGTACGTCAGAAAGTAGCCGACGACGATGGCGCTGCCGTAAATGTACGATTCGATCAAATCATCCAAGGTCTGGAACTGGCGCGGCCAAACGTCCAATCGCATCGCAGCCAGAAACGAACGGTAGTGTTCCGGCGGAATTTCGGCTTCGCGCACGACGCGCGCAAAGCTGGCCAAAAAACATGGCACTTTTAGCTTCAGGGCCTGCTGAATGGAATTTGCTGTCAGTGCAATTTCGTAATCCATTGCCCAGCGATCCAGCCGCGCTGCGCGCTCTTCGGCACTGATCGGAAAGGTGTCAGCGATTTCATCCGGATACCGCACCGCTGCATAAATGGCTTCGACCTTGTCGCGTTTTTCCGGCGGCAAAAAGCGTGTGACGATGAAAAAGCTGGTGCTGTATTCGCGAAGCACCCCGCGCGCCTGGCGAACGATGATTTTCCAGGCTTCGGCTTCCGTGCCGGCTTCTGCGGCAGCGCGTCGTGTCCGTTGCTCTAGCTGGTGCCATTCGGACTCGCTCCAGACTTCGCTTGTTCTGATGATCTTCAGCGCTCTGCTCATAATGTTAGCAACCTGGAAGTTGAGGCTGGTTTGTTCCGCGCACAAGTTTGTTTATGCGTTCGATGTACGCCGGAACGTTGAATTTGCGGGCGCAACCGTCGCCGGTCATATAGCGGATCAAACCAAACACATTCCGTTTTGGGGCCCACGGGCGGTCGTGTTTGCCGCCGATTGCCCAGGCGATGCCGGTGTAACCGTTCGGATCGCGCCCATCCATTTCGTATCGGTCATTCAGCTTAACGGCGATTTCAAACGCCTCTTCGGGCGTGCGCGTCCATTCCAGAATTTTCTTTGCCCAGTACATGCGCAAATATCCATGCATCCGTCCGGTCGCCACCATTTCCAGTTGCGCCGCGTTCCACAACGGATCGTGCGTTTCGGCGGCTTCAAACTGCGCTTCTTTGTAAAGAAAGGGGCGCGGATCAGCCGCGTGCTCAGCCAGAGTTTTGCGTCCCCATTCGGGGCAACCGGCCAGGCTGTCATATTGCGGATTGCGGGCGACGAAGTTGATGGCGACTTCTCGGCGCACAATCAATTCTTCCAAAAAGGCGACTTTGGCGGGTTCCGGCGCATCAGCTTTGCTGGCGGCCAGCGCAATGGTCAACGGGCTGAGATGCCCGAAGTGCAAATAGGCCGAAAGCTGACTGGTGCCGCTCAGATGCGGTTGGTTGCGCGCCGTGTCATAACTGGCCAGCCGTTCATTAATAAATCTCCGCAGCAAGCTTGTTCCTTCGGCGGTTCCGCCGACAAAATCCTTGATCACCGATGCGCTGCGATCCAGTGGCAAGTCTTTCAATAATTGCGCGGGATCAATTTTCTGACTGGCAGGCTTGTCTTGTTCTGTCCATTTGGTTCGAGCTTTAGGATTTTCCGCATACTGCAAAAAGACTGACAGCAGTTTTTGAATTTTCGGACGAATGGTGCGCGCCGCATATTCTTCGTTAGGGAAAAATTTCGTGGGCACCACAACATCTGCGTCAACCGTCCAGAAGGGAACTGTCAAATTGCGCGCGGCGCTTTGCCGCCAGGCTTCTGGTTCGCGCATGGGGTTTTCATCCCCCACAACCAGGGACGGTTTGACCTCTGTACAAAAACGCAGCAGGTCGTGATTCGGATAAGGACGAAAGACGAATGCCGCGCCGCGTTTTTCCACCTCTTGTTTGGTTTCTTCCAAGCCTTGAATCAGGAAGGCGTAATGACGTTGATTGGCATTGGGATATTTGGGATGCAAGCCGAAGAACACTGCAACCGGGAGCTTCAGTTCATTGGCTACCTGGATGGCCACGTCCAGGGCAGGGTTGCTGGTTCCGCGCTGGGCGCGCTGCATCCAGTAAACCACACATTTGCCGCCAGTTGCCGGGGGCCCCTCGCGCCGAACGGTTACGCAAGGATTAGCCAGCAATTGCTCTATGCCGTTCAACGTAAATCTCCTTTTCTGTGTCTGGTCCAAGTAACTGCGCCGTCATGGTTGCGCGGTAATCGAAAATCTTGTTGACCATTCGTTTCACGAACAACGTGTGAGCCAAACGTCCTAACACGCCAAACGGAATGCTGTATTCAACAACGTCCTCCATTCGTGTTTGCCCTGGCGCGACCTCTTCGAATGCGTGCGTGTGTCGCCACAACGCGTAAGGCCCTGAAATCTGTCTATCAACGAAAAAATTTTCCGGTCTCCAATGTTCGATCAACGTACGCCAATAAATCGGCACTCCAAACAACTTCAATCGGTATTCAATCAGCGTGCCTTGCGCCATTTTGATTGGGGGCGGCGTCAGGATGCGAAACCGCAAAAATGGCGGCGTGATTCGCTCCAGGTTGAACGCATCGCTGAAAAACGCGAAGGTTTCTTCCGCAGAAAGCGGAATGATTTGAGTTCGTTCTAGCAGATAAACTTTCATCGCATTTGTTCTCCAAATCGCGTAAGCCGGATGGGCCGTCCTTATTCCGCTTTCGATTTCTCCTTTGGAGTTTGCCAGCGGTAAACAGCCAGACCGTTCAATTCGCGGATGAACAATTCATTGCCCGAAACCGCCAGATGCGCCCAGGTTTCGTCGTCGCTGATCTGCCGTTCCGACAGCAACTCGAATTCTTTTGGATTGGCTTTGATCAGCAGCAGGATGCCGCGTTCGTCCAGTGCCAGAATTCGGTCGCGTTGCGCCACCAGGCTGGCGTATTTGCCAAAGGGTTTGCTGGACGTCCAGGTACGTTCGCCGGTTTTCAGATTGATGCAGGTGAAACGTTGATTGCCCAAATGCAGGTAGGCGTACCCATCAATGACGACCGGCGTGGACATATACCCTTGCGCAGTGTTTTCCCAGGCTTGTTCGACCGCAAAACCGGCAGCTCCCTTGGTCAGGCGATACAGCCACGATTTGTTCTGATAGCTGCTGGTAAAAATCGCATCGCCAAACATGACCGGCGTCAGTATGTTCATTCCTCTGAAAGAGGGAATCGTCTGCTTCCACAACGTCTTTCCGGTTTCCGGATCAAGTCCGGCAAGTTGTTCGCGTGTCTGAACAATTAACTGTTTGGCTCCGGCCACTTGCGCCAACAGGGGCGAAGAAAACGCGCCGTTGGACATGATGTTGTTTTCGCCTTCCAGTGCGCGCCAGATGGTTTTGCCGGTGTTTTTGTCCAGCTTGACGGTGGCGTTGCTGGCTTGGATGTACAGCGCGTTGCCATCAATCAAGGGCGAACACACCAGGCCGAATTCAGGCAGCGGAGAATTGAACTGTTTCGAAAAATCCACGCGCCATTGCTCTTTGCCGGTTTTGGCGTCAAAGCTGATCAGCACGTCGCGCATTCCTGCGACAAATAAATTTTTGCCATCGTAAGCCGGCGTTGCGCGAATCCAATCGCCTCTGGATTTAGCGAAGAAAGGGACATTGATCGCGCCTTGCCATTCCGTTTTCCACAACTCTTTTCCATCTGCACGCGACAAGGCGCGAACAACTTCGTGAGATTTGTCTCTGGTTTCCGTCACAAACACAGCGTCGCGTGAAGTCAGCGGGCCGGAATAGCTTGGGCCCAACTTAGTGTGCCAAACCGGCTCAAGATAATTTCCCGTCAGACTTTCCGGCCAGGGTTCGCCGCCAATTTGTCCATCACGGTTTGGACCGCGCCATTGATTCCAGTCTTTGTCTGCGCTGAACTTTTCTTTCTTATCGCCCAACTTGGCACCGACCTGGGTTTCCAGGTACAGGCTGAACATCGCCACCATCAGTAAAATCACGAAGCGAATTGCAAAATTCATTTGGGTAGCCTCTCTGTCAGTCTCTTCTTTGGATTTCTGGTAGCCGGTTTCTTCCACTGCGTTTGGTGTAAGTGCCGGTAATTCCGAATTCAAAACACCTTGTGGCTGAGATTGGATTACAACCCCAGCCACAACTGAATCCCCCCAACCCTCATCGGAGAACTACTTCGGAAGAATGACGCTATCAATCACGTGAATTACGCCATTGGAAGCCGCAATGTCGGTTTTAACGACATTGGCATTGTCCACCATGACCTTGCCGTCTTTGACGTTGATCTTGACCGAAGAACCTTGAACAGTCTTTGCCGACTTCATCTTGACGACGTCCTTGGCCATAACGTTTCCGGAAACCACGTGATACAGCAGAATTTTGGTCAGCTTTTCTTTGTCTTTCAGCAAAGCTTCCACTGTGCCCGCGGGCAATTTGGCGAACGCTTCGTCCGTCGGAGCAAACACCGTGAATGGGCCTTTGCCTTTCAATGTCTCGACCAGTCCGGCGGCATCCAGGGCTGCTGCCAAAGTTTTGAAGCTGCCGGCAGCAACGGCCGTATCCACAATGTCCTTGTTTTGGGTCTTAGTTGCACCCACCGGCAAAACCGCAACGCCAAGAATAACCAAAGCGGAAAACAACGCGCCCGCCAATTTCAATTTGATATTCATCTGTTCACTATCTCCTATTTGTAATCGAGTCAGTAATTTCCGGTCAGGAGAATTCCTGACCGGTCAACGGTCTCTAAATCAGCAGGAGCTGTCCCCAGAAAAATTCTTCCTACTGTTTAAGACCGTCTCCCTCCTTCATCGATTGACAAAGTAAGCACAGACCGGATTTTTGTCAAGTCTTTATCCTGGGCAAAGGCTGTATTTTTTATTGTTGTGGCTGGTTTTTGGTTTGACAATAGCTTAACGCCTGTCTAGGATGCAGTCCTAGCTCCGCCCGTAAAAACCTGCTTTCTTCAGTCAAATGCACTTGGAGATTCGCTAATAGAGATGAATTCATGGAGACGAATACACTGTTTTATCCAATTCGCGCTGTTTCCAAACTGACAGGGATCAGCATAGATACTTTACGCGCCTGGGAGCGGCGATATCAGGTTGTCGTGCCCGAGCGGGATGAACGCGGGCGGCTTTATTCGGAAGCGGACGTTCAGCGGCTGAGATTGCTGAATGCCGCAGTCGAAAAAGGGCACTCGATTAGCCGGTTGGCTTCTTTAAGTGATGAAGAACTGCAAACCCTGATTGCCAATCCTGCCGCATTTTCCAGCGCCGCCGCGGTGATGGAATCATTTCAAACCGATGAATTCGCGCCGGTTCCGCGTTCGGTTATGTCTGCCATCGAGCGTATGGATTATCTGGAAGCGGAACGCGAACTGTCTTTGCTGGCAGCAGTCTTGTCTCCACGCGATCTGATTCATCGCGTTGCATTGCCTTTGATGCGGCAGGTCGGCAATGCCTGGCACGAAGGAAGATTGAGCGTTGCCCAGGAACACATGACTTCGTCGCTGTTGCGCAACCTGTTCGGCGCGTTGATCCCGTTGCATCAAAAATCTGCTCCCACCAGCAAGTTGATGTTTGTCACTCCAGCCGGCGAGCAACACGAATTCGGCATTCTGGCTTCGGCAATGCTGGCTGTTGGCGGTGGTTTGGGAGCCATTTACCTGGGAACCAATTTGCCCGCGGACGAAATTGTGTTGGCTGCGCAAAAAACCGCTCCGCAAGCCGTGGTGCTGGGTTTCATCGGCGCAAACGGAACCAGAACTGCCGTCAGTGAGATTCAAAAGACAGCCCAAAACCTGCCCGCGCACATTGAATTATGGGTTGGAGGACCGCAGACCGATGCTGTGGTCGAAGAGCTTCGGAAAACCCGCGCCGTATTGATCGAAGATTTTCAAATGCTGGAACAGCATCTGGTCAGATTGGGCGCCCGGTTTTAAGTCATGAAAATACAACACTTCGTCAAACAATCCGAGATTGCCGCTCCGCCCGAAGCGGTTTTCGCCTGGCACGAGCTTCCTGACGCTGTCGAACGATTGACTCCACCGTGGGAACGCGCCGAAGTTCTGGAAAAATCGAAGGGCTTGCAGGTCGGCGCAAAAGTCGTTTTCAAAGTCTTCGTCGGGCCTTTCTGGCGGCTGTGGGAAGCCGAACACATCGAATACAAACCGCCCAATCTGTTTGTGGACATTCAGCAAAAGGGACCATTTGCGTTCTGGCTGCATCGGCATCATTTCGAACCGACTCCACACGGAACAACCTTGATGACGGATGAAGTTGAATACGCTTTGCCGCTGGGCTGGCTGGGTGAATTGGTGGGCGGAGTTTTTACGCGAGAGAAATTGCAGCGGATGTTCGATTACCGCCATCAAGTCGTTGCTGACCAACTTAAATCCAAATGACGATGAAGATCCGATATTTTATGTGCGTCGTGGGAGAACCTTTCGTTCTTATGGATATGGCAATAAGTTCAGGCCGTTGATAAAACGAGAGTCGCGTTGATTTTTGGTGATCAGTGGTTCGCCATACTCAATGGCAGTCGCCGCAATCAGCGAATCCGCAATCAGTAAACCATGGCTTAGGCGGTATTGCTGCAACAACTCAACCGCCTTGTCTGAAATTTGATCTGTGATCTTCAGCACTTCGAAACGGTGCAGGAATAGTTCCAAGTCTCGCAACTCCGCTTTATTCCGGCAACCAACAATCAGTTCCATTTAAGTCACAGTACTGACGGCAAGATTTGATTGTTGCTCGATTTGTTGCAATCGGGCTATTGCGTCGGGGATGCCTCGCCCAGCATCTATCAGAATGTCGGTGTCAACGACCGTGAACGCCATCTTACTCGCCCCATTCAGACTTGCGTAGGTTACGAACCCATTCGCTGCTGTCTTTCATTTCGTCTCGATCTCGCCACATTCCGATAAAACCTTCACTTCGTAGGTCTGCGCTCGTAGCTTGCTTGGCAGACTGTGAACGCAAATACTTTTGCCGTAACGAAGCAATAAAGCCCTCAACCAAATGCTGACC
>CAYLJQ010000028.1:0-22852 GCA_964383955.1 uncultured Heliomicrobium sp.
TGGTGTCGGTAAAATTCCAGCTCAAATTAGATTGAAATGCTTTTGTGGCTTTGCCTCCGTACATGCTGACTGCGAGGCAGGCTACTGCTGCGATAGAGGCTAAATATTTCACGTTAATTTTCATTATCTCTTTTCTCCCTTGTTGAAATGGATTGTTGACGATAGTTCTGGCTGTCCTTGATTCGCTCTACACCATCCCTTAAATTCCCACCCGCGTCCCGGTAGCCAGTACGACAATTCAGGATGAGTTGCCACGACCTTCGCGGCCTCGCCCTGAACGAGGCCAAACCTACCGAGATTGCGCCTGAAAGTCCTTACTCAGTTCTTACAACAGACCTTATGTCCCTTATTTCTTGCTGATTTAGCTTACAGAACCCTTGTTTTACTTATGTCGAAACCGACCGTCTACAGTTTTGGTTCCTTCCGTCTGGATTTGAGCGAGCGACAGCTTTTTCGCGACGGCTCAGCGGTCATGTTGCAACGCCGAGCCTTCGAGACGCTGGTCTTGCTGGTAGAGAACAGCGGGCGGGTCGTCGAGAAAGAGCAATTCTTCCAAACCATTTGGCGCGATGCGGAGGTTGAGGATGGCAGTCTAACGGTCAACATTTCGCTGTTGCGCAAAGTGCTGGGTGATGACCAAAACGGCAATAAATTCATTGAGACGATTCCCCGGCGCGGCTATCGCTTTGTGGCTCCCGTGTACGCGGAAACCGTCGCCGCCATCGAAGACGTTGTTGCCGCTGAAGCCGAAATCAGCCAACCCGCAGCGCCAATCGAAACCCCGCCGGAAAATCTGCCAGCGCCGCCAACCGTGTCTGCCGATAGGCAAGCTCTTCGGTTTTCCCGCCGACCAGTGGCCGTAGTTCCGGTAATTGTAGTTTCGGTGATTGTCGTCTTGCTTGCGTTGGGAATGGGATACGCCATCTGGCCGAAGCGCTCACGCACGATTTCGCTGAGCGCATTTCAGAATCTCAATAACGAAGCGCAAATGAATCATGTTGGCTTGAGCTTGACCGAAAAGGTGAAGCGCGAGTTCGTCAACGCATCCTGCAAAGATTTAACACTGATCGCGTCGGAGCCGCGCGTCACGGATTATGAAATCGAAGGCAGCTACGGTAAGCGGGCGGGGAAATGGGAAATTACGGTTTTCCTGAAAGACGTGAAGTCGGGAGGATATTTCTGGCAAAAAGACTTTCACGCGCCGGAGCCAAATTTACCGGCCTTGCTCGACAAAGTGGCGCGCGATGTTCTGGTGCATGCTTGTTCGCAACAAACCGCGCCGAAACGTCAGATTGCGCCTGAAGCTTATGCGCTTTTCAGTCAGGGAGTGGATAAATACCGGAACGAAGATTTTGAGAGCGCCGCCGCCTTGCTGGAAAAATGCGTCGCGCGTGATGCGCAATACACAGCGGCTTGGACTTACCTCGGCTCCTCTTACATACATCTTGCGTCGTCAGGTTTGAAGGGAGAAGCCTATTACCAGAAGGCGCAAGCGGCTTACGAAAAGGCCATGGCGCTGGACCCAGATGATCTGCGCCCGCGCATTCAGTTAGGCATGATGTTGACCGAAACGAACCGCGCCGAAAAAGCGGTTGAGTTGCTCAAAGAAGTCTTGTCACGTCACCCCGAAAGTGCTGAGGCGCAATGGGAGCTCGGCTATGCTTATCGCTACGCGGGCTTGCTGGAAGAGTCGCTGGAGCTTAGCCGTCGCGCGATTGCCTCCGATCCCGGCTTTCACGATTTATATTCTTTTCCGCTCGCGCAACTTTATCTGGGCGATTATCGAGGCCTGCTGGTCAATGAAGAGATCGTTAAAGGGAATGCCTACCTGACTTTTTACCGGGGACTGGCTCATTACTATTTGAAGGAATTCCCTCAAGCGAAGGCCGCCTTTGACAGCGCCTACGAGTCAGGGCGAAAACAGCTACAGGCTCGGATAGGCAAAGCTTTGAGTTATGGATTGGAGAAGAAAACTCAAGCTGGGTTGGTATTGCTCTTCGAAACAGAACAAATCATTAGCAGAGGCGGCAACAGTGACCCGGAAGGAATTTACCGTCTAGCTCAGGGCTATGCGGTTTTGGGAGACAGGGCTGCCGCGTTGCGGTCGCTGCAACGCAGCATTGAAGGGGGCTTCTTTTGCTATCCCTATTTACGCGACGATCCATTGCTGCAGAATATACGAAATGAACCGCAAGTCGCATCTCTGCTGGAAACTGCGCGGCAGCGCCACGAGGCCTTCGTCCGTCAATTTACCAATTGAGATTGAGCCAAATAATCTCGCTCAATCTCCGTCATTAAGGGGTCTGTGTTTGTAGCAGCATTTCTTCAGCAGTTTTCAAGCGGCGAGTTTCATGCCTAAGTCCTCTTGCCAGCGCGCGCCGCGGGCACAATTTCTGGACATAAGACTGAATTCCTTGGTGTAACCGTTCAGGCAAGTCTGCCAAAGCCAGAAATTCATCGCCAAGAACAATTGCTCGGCAGAAATTGTCCGCCTGCGCTCACAAGCTCAACGCGCTGTAGTGATGTAGGTTTGCTTTTTCGAGTTATCCCTGTGTGGCGTATGTAGTCAAAGATTTTCTTCGATGCGTGCCGCCCCAGCAAATTTCGCCATGGCTTCATCAACGCGCGCTTGTTCGCGTATTAACCGTGCTTCCAAGTACAAAAAAAGAGCGCCGCGAAATTCTTGATTACGCGGCGCTTGTCATTCCCTGTTGTTTGGTTGCCGTCGTCGCAGTCGCAGGCAGATAAATGCTTCGGCAGGTCTGTGACGAAAACTGTCCGGAAAAGGCTTATTCATTTTCAGCCACAGAGTCACAGAGTTCACTGAGGGCGGATATTTTGTGACTCAAAACACGCTTTCAGTGTTCTCTGTGCGCTCGGTGGCGAAAAACAATGAATGAAAAGACCCTTGGGTTAGTACAGCAGCTTCACGCCAAACTGAATTCTTCGCGGGCTTTCCGCTGATAGAACTCGGCCAAACGAAGGCGAGATGAGAAAATTATCCGGCAAGCCAAAGTTCGGATGGTTGAACAGGTTGAAAAACTCTGCGCGAAACTGAACCGTGGCTTTTTCTTTGATCGAAGTGTTTTTCACCAAAGAGAAATTCACGTTCTGATAGCCGTCTCCGTCCAGAATGTTGCGGCCTGAATTGCCGAAGCTGCCAAAACGCGGAACCGCGAACGCCGCTGTGTTGAACCAGCGCTCAACCGTCGGGTTATCCAAACGTCCTTGACCAACCAGATTTGGGCGGTCGTTGCCCAGAAAGCCCAGATTGGAAATGCCGGTGTTGCTGTTGTCGAATTCGGGCAAGAGCGCAACGGTGAACGGGCGCCCCGTTTGCAGCGTGATGACGCCGAAAGTTTGCCAGCCGTTCAGTAAAGCTTTTGCAGCGCCTTTGTAGCCTTTGCCAAACGGCAGTTCGTAGGAATAGCTCAGCGAAAAACGATGGCGAACATCGAATCCAGACCGACCGCGTTCCGCCGCCAGGTTGAAACTGTTTTGCGGGTAGTTCGGATCGCCAAGGCTGGAAAACACGCCCGAAGCGTTATCAATGGATTTTCCGAAGGTGTACGCGCCAAGCAGCGACAGGCCAAACGACAAGCGTTGTTGCAACCGCGCTTGCAAGCTGTGGTAATTGGAATCGCCACTGCTTTCCTGTTGCGTGATTTCGCCGAACTGCGGATTGCGCGGCAGGTTTGGTTGTTGCGTGCTGGGAGTCGGCTGATTGATGTCGCGCGACACCAATAGCTTCGTGCCCTTTGATCCGACATAGGCGACCTCGGCCACAGTGCTGCTGCCAAGCTGTTGTTGAACGCTTAAATTCCAATGCTGCGTGTAGGCAGTTCTCAGATTTCGATCAAAGGCGAATCCCGACGGCGGGGCAAAGCTTGGCGTGTTGAACGGGAACGGGTTGTAAAGCGTCAAGGGCGCTTGTTGTGATTGATAGTAGAAGCGGAAATCGAAATAAGGGGCGTTGAAATACAAGCCTTCGCCCGGAGCCAGCGGCGATTGATCAAAGTAAACGCCATAACCGGCGCGAACAACCGTCATGTTGTTGCTGCCCAGGGAATACGCCAACCCCAGGCGCGGCGCGAAGTTGTTCTTGTCGGCTTCATACCCGGCGCGCGGAATGCCTGCGGTTCCGACTTTGACCAGTTTGCCGGTCGCCGGATCGTAAATATTGGCGCGGTCTTCGGTATCAACCGCCGGTGAGTTGTATTCGTAGCGCAATCCGGCAGACAGCGTCAGGCGCGGCGTAATCCGAAAACTGTCGTTGGCGAATACGTTGTAGCTTTCGGTTCGCAGATGTTGCTGGTTGTCCAGGCGCGCTCCGCCTGAAACCAGCGGCAATCCAAACAGCAAATCTGCCATCGTGTTTCCGGTTAAGTACGGGACGACCGCCGAGGAGCCATTCGGCAGCGTGATTGACACATAACCTGGAAACGTCAGCAAGCCGCGCGACTGCACGTCGCGGAAAGCGTTTTGCTGGGTGGAGCGGAAATCAAAGCCAAATTTCAGCAGATGCGACCCGGTGGCGTAAGTCGCCGTGTCCAGAAACTGGTAAACGTTGGTCGCCGAATCTTGCGGGTTGTTGTATTCGTGGCCCAGCGGCGAATAGCCCGTAACGCGAATGAAGCTCAAACCATAATCGCGCGGGTTCAACGACAGTTCCGGCAAACCTACCTGTTGATTGATGCTGCGGCCAGCGTTTTCGATCTGAACCTGATTGCCTACGCGGCTGAATGCCAACCGCGCGTCGTTGACGAAACGCGGGGAAAAGATGTGGTGTTCATTCAACATCAGGTTCTGACCGCGACGGTAAACGTTGTTTCCGTAACCCGGCACGAAAACCTGGGTTACACCGGAATATGGTTCGAACAGATTGCGGTCGGCAAAGCTGTATCGCACTGCAAACTGCGAAGCGTCATTGATTTTGTGATCCACGCGAACATCGAACAAATCGTTGCGGTCGCGCTGCACAGGCGAAGCGGCATAATTCTGTCCGGGCACGTTTCGATTCGGCAGCGGGTAAAGCGCCGCGATCTTCAGCCCGATCGGGTTCAGTGCTTGTTGCGGAATGACGCCGCCGGGGAACTGGGTTTGCGTGCCTGGAATCAGCGGCCAGAACTGCTGCGGAAGCTGTGAAAAATCACCGACGCGTTCACGCGCGGTTGGGACATTGGCCAATCGTGTAATGCCTTCGCGGCCGCGAAGCCCTTCGTAGTCGCCAAAAAAGAAGGTGCGGTCTTTGATAATTGGGCCGCCGAAACTGAAGCCAAACTGATTGCGGCGGTACGTGGGATCTGGTTGATCGGTAGGCGCAAAGTAGTTGCGGGCGTCCAAGGATTGATTCCGCAAAAATTCATACGCCGTGCCGTGAAAACCATTGGTGCCGGATTTCATGACGACGTTGACCTGGGCTCCGGCGCTGCGGCCAAACGAAGCGTCGTACACGCTCGACAGCACTTCAAATTCACGAATGGCATCCACAGGCGGTTTGACGCCGAAGGTATTTAGCTTCGGGTCAACGTTGTACACGCCGTCCAACAGAAAGTTGTTGGCGTCTTCGCGCTGGCCGTTGATGGTGAAGGCGAAATCTCCGCGCACGGAACCGGCGGAACCGGGGGCGGCAGGCGTTGTTCCTGGTGCCAGCAACGCCAGTTCAAGAAAGTTTCGACCGTCGAGCGGTAGACCTGTGACTTGGTTGTTATCAATCACTGCTCCCAGCGCGGCTCCATCTTGCCTCAATGGGCTGGCTGAATCAGAAACGAAGTTCGGGTCAGCCGTAAAGACACCAACGGACAATGTGAGGTCCAATCGAGCTTCCTGATTTACGCGCACAATCAAATTCTCAGAAGCTTTCTGAAATCCTGTTTGTTCAACCTGCAGGCGGTAAGTGGCGGGTCGCAATAGCGGAAAAACATATTCTCCGCGTTCGTCGGTGACTGCGGTTCTGGTTTCGTTTGTGTCCTGATCAACGAGACTCAACTTTGCGCCTTTGACGACAGCGCCGTTTGGATCCGTCACGCGACCGCGAGCTGATCCTCGATAATTTTGTGCTGAGGCTGCCGATGTCAGGCAAAGCAAACTCAAAACAATTCCGAGAGCAAATTTGATATTCACTGCTAAACCTTCCTCCTGGTGTTGGGTGAATGGGTAGCGCAGGTTTTCCAACCTGCGCCTGCTTCCAAAGTAATCCATTTTTGCCAACAAGATTTTAGTAATTGAACACTGAGCAGGTTGGAAAACCTGCTCTACAAGTGTTTTGGTTCTGATTGAAGCGATGAAAACGAACCCGCGCCTAGCGAGGTTCAATCAGAGATTTGGAATTCAGTCCATTAAACTAAGCTAGACGCTACGGTCGCCGCCGTTGTTTCGACAATCTCAAGACAATTTTGTCTTCTGTAACTCAGCAGACGCTTTGATCAAGGCCTTCAGCGCGGCGCTTTTCAGTTGTTTCGCTTCGGTGATGGAAACGTGGCGCATTTTCTTTCCGTCGCCCTCCAGCAAACCTTTGGGATCGTCCAGTTCAATGCCGTTCATAAAGTACAAATTGACGTGCTTTTTGTGCGGCCCGATGGCAATGAACTGACCTGCCATGGTGCCGTCCAGACTGAAGCGCGCAACGCGCCAGCCAAAGTAAATCTTTTCTTCAGCCTTCGGGGTGAGCTTGGCGATCAACGTGCGGGCTGCGGTGGCAAGCTCGCGTATGTTGTCGTCGTAATTGTTCAGCAAGAGTTCGAAGTCTTTACTCATTGCGATCTCCGTTGGGATTTGGGGCTTTTTTTAATGCCGATTCGATCAACTGGGTGAACGCTTTGTCGTTTCGAATCGGTTCCAAGTCGGGATTGGTTTTGAGTTCTTCAGCGTTGTTGAATCCTTTTTCGACGGCTTTTTTCAGCGCTTCCATCGCATCGCGTTTCTGTCCTGCCAGCGCTTGCGCGCGCGCCAACGCGAAAAAAGTTTGTGGGTTGTCGGGACGAATTTCGGCGGCCAATGCCAATGCCGCAGCAAGTTCGCTATATCGTTTTTGAAACCGATGCTGCGCCGCTTCTTCATTGAGCATGACTCTCAGGTTTGACAGCGTGCGTCGCGCCACAATTCGATCAGTTCCCGGCGACGCGCTTTCAGCTTTTTTGCGCAAGTCGCCAACCATCGTGCGCAAATCCTGCATGACGACGGTGCGATTGTCTTCGGATTTCAACCGCTCACGTGTGGCGTAAAAATCCCGCAGGTGTTTTTCCTGAAGCTGCTCTTCCTGTTTTTGTTGTTTGAAGCCTTCTTTGACTTCTTTTGAAGATTTCAGCCGCTCTGCTTTGGCGGCAAATTCTGTGGTGTCGGCCAACCCTTGAAAATCTTTGGCCAGGGAATCGAATTTCAGGTAAGCGTCAAATCTCTTTTGAGCCGTTTCAGCTTTCGCCGCCTGCTCCACACGTTTGGCCAGCGATTCAGCAATCAACTTATCATCACGATCCCGGCGATTGGTTTTCATCGCTTGCAGTTCCAGCCATTCAACGGCTTCTGTGCAAACTGCGACGGGCGGCCAGGAATGCTCGCCTTCAAATTCCGCAATTCTGGCCGTGGCACCCAGCGAATCCAGCGTTTTGACCAGTCGCCGAACTTCAATCAGATTGAAATCTTCGCTGCCAGCGATGCCATAGAAGAGAAATGGCAAATCTTTGCCTGGTTTGATTTCCGGCGAAAAGCCAGCGCCGCAACCAATGACGCCCGCAATTTTGCCTTGCGCCCAGAACGCAACCATCGAAGCCACGCGCGCTCCGCCGGAAAAACCGGTGGTATAAGCGCGCGAATCGTCAATTGCCAATCTGGCAGTGGTGTCGTCTAGCAACGCAGGAATGATTTCGGACAGCTTTACGCCTGCGCCGTTTCGGGAATTGTTCGATCCCACGACGATGTAACCGAATTTCTCCGCGGCTTCCTTGAAGCGTTCAACTGGCAGTACGCCGCGCGCCGAGGGATCAAAGGCATAAAGAATCGGCCAGCGGTGCGCTGTGGTGTACGAAGTGGGCAGGTAAAGCGCGTAACTTTGATTCGCGTCTTTTTGGCAGGCGACTCGCTCAATGACCTTGCCTGCGGGCAAATCCTGCGCTGAAGCCCTTGCCGCTGAAATCAGCGACAGCAGCGCGAAAGCGGCCAGGAAAAAGCCGGAATTGTGGCGGGTGACTATGTTCATTGGGTGTTTATCAGCGCGAAAGTCTCCCATCGAAGCCCGCCAGATTGCAAGGCATCCGTAAAACGAATATTTTCACCGCAGTTCAATCCATTATTACCAAGGAGACCATCGTTATGAATCATCAACCGTCGCCAGAACTATTTTTCTCCACCGTCAACGCCTATCAACGGACGGCTGTCATCAAAGCCGCTGTCGAACTGGAAGTGTTCACCGCGATTGCCGAAGGAAACACGACGACGGCAACCATCGCCGCGCGTTGCCAGGCCAGCGAACGCGGCATCCGAATTCTTTGCGACAACCTGGTCATCAATGGATTTCTGACCAAACAGGCTGGACACTACGGCCTGACGCCTGATTCCGCGTTGTTTCTGGATCGCCACTCACAGGCGTATTTGGGCGGAGCAATTGAATTTTTGCTCGACCCCATGCTGACGGCGGGAATGAGCGACATTACCGGTGCGGTTCGCAAAGGCGGAACTACTGCCAGTGAAGAAGGCACTGTATCGCCAGAAAATCCCGTCTGGGTAAAATTTGCTCGCGCGATGATGCCAATGATGATGCCTGCGGCCCAGGGAATGGCGCAGTTTGTTCGCGTTGATCCTGATCGCAAAATTCGTGTGCTGGACGTTGCCGCCGGGCACGGAATTTTCGGCATTGCGTTCGCCCAGGCATATCCGAATGTCGAAGTCACCGCTCTGGATTGGGCGCCTGTGTTGGCCGTTGCCAAAGAAAACGCCGAAAAATTTGGTGTGGCAGATCGCCATCAACTTTTGCCGGGCAGCGCATTCGATGTGGACTTTGGCAAAGATTACGACCTGATTTTATTGACCAACTTTCTGCACCATTTCGATGTGGCGACGAACGAGAAGTTGCTGAAGAAGGTATACGATGCGCTGGCGGAAGGCGGTCGAGCCTTGACGCTGGAATTCGTTCCCGATGACGACAGAGTTACGCCGACCATGATGGCTTCATTTGCGTTGATGATGCTTGGCTCAACAGCTGCGGGCGACGCGTACACCTTCGCCGAATACGAACAGATGTTTGCCAGGGCGGGTTTTTCCAAAAACGAAATGCACGAAATGCCGCCGACGCAGCGGCTGATCGTGTCGCATAAATGAGAAAGAGAGACGGAGGGATTGCGAGATAGAGAGAAACTTTGGGAACAAGAAACTTTGCGTTCCGTCTCTCTTTCTCTCAATCCCTCTATCTCTCCGTCCCTTTTTGGGCAGAAATGTAATTGTTAAAGATCACGTCGCCGTAATCTCGGTATTTGCCCGCGTCGAAATCCTTCACGAATCCTGTCATAAATTGCATCAGCGTGGTGGAAAGATGGCCGGGAATCGCCGCCGGATGCGAAAAACGCATATTGAACACTGCGCGAATGAACAGGCTTTTGTCCGTCAGCGGAAGCTTTTTGACGTTTTTGGCAAAGCCTTCAAAGGAAGAACCGTCGAACAGGTATTGCTCGACGTTCGACAGGTAATAGGCCGTCACCGTCAAACCGTTTTTGCGCAGGTAATCGCCAATGCCGCTGAGCGCTTTTGTCCCGCCGAAATCTCCAACCACGGGAATAATCAAGTTTTTGCGATGCATGTCGCGGACGAAGTTGTAATCTTCAACCACCGCCAGAAAGTGTCCCTGCTTGCCATTCAAATCCGGCTGCAAAATGAGTTCCCGAAACGAAGGGAAATAGCTGCCCCAACTGCCGCCGCCATCCAGCCGAAACGCAATTTCCAGCCCATCAGTCCGAAACGTTTTGTACACATATTCCAGGCTTGCCCGGTCGTCTTTTGACAGCGAAAACTGGAACTCTGTTTCGATGGTTTTGATGACTTCGGCCAGATTCGCGGCATACGCCGCATCGGTCGCAGCAATCTTGTTAAAGAATGCCAGCAACTCTTCAATTGGAGCGTCGGCTTTGGGAATCGCCAGCTTTGGAGTGGCGGGTTTGTCTTTGTCTGCTTCAACCGTTTTGTCCGTTGCGGGTTTGTCTGTGGGCAGAGGCTTACTCAGCAAGCGAGACAAAAACTCTGTGCGCGTCGGCGACAAATGAAAGATCGCCTTGTACATCAAATGCTGAATCACGGCTTGGCGGCGAATGTCTATCAGGAACGCGATGCGCGGACGAATCTTCGCGATGTAGGTGAAATTCTGCTCCGGCCCGACGCCGATGTACGCTCCGCCGCTTGCGCCCATCTGTTTCAGCTTGTCCACGATGTGCAAGTACGAAGTTTCATTCGAAGAAAAATTGTCCGAAAGGAAATAGCCACCGTCTTCCGACATCTCGCGAATCATCTTGGAAAAGTCGGCGGCGGGAATGCTCTCTGGCAGTTTGGCTTGGGCAGGAGTTGCGGCGGTTACAGGTGTCGCCGGAGTTGGTTGCTGTGCATAGCCAACGAGCGTTGTGAACGAAAACAATATGACCATCGCCAGTAATCGAAATTGTTGGATGGCGACTGGAAAAACACGAAAAGTGGCGACGTTCATCATGCTCCTTGGGAATTGCGCAAGCCGTTTCACCGCATAGCGGCGACTGACTTTTAGCCGTGGATGAAACCCACGGTCGTTGGTTAAGACAGCTTCGTGTCGCGTCAGCGACACCTGAATTCAACCATCGCTGGACGCGATGGAAAACATTTACCCGCATTCCGTGGATTTCATCCACGGCTAAATTCAAATGCCGCTACGCGGCAGAAGAGATAGAACAGTATTGCCTTGTTTGAGCTACGAGCCGCAAGGGTAAAGAAAATCCTCGCCGAGAGCAAAACAAAGCTACCTGCCGATCCTCACAAGGCGGAACCCGATATTGTCGTCGCGTCTGCTGGGCGCGCCGGCGCCGCGACTCGCCGACCGACAGAGGCTGGCAGCTTTGCCCCAACCGCCGCCGCGAATCACGCGGTTAGAACCTGAACTAGCCCCCTTGGGATCGGTAGTTGATTCTGGCGAATAACTTCCATACCAATCCGCGCACCATTCCCAAACATTGCCGTGCATATCGTGCAAGCCCCAATCGTTAGCCAGCTTTTCTCCGACCGGGTGAGTTTTGCCGAAAAGGAGTTTGTCGTACCAAGCATATTGTTCCAGCAAGTTTTTATTGTCGCCGAAACAATACCTTCCGGTTGAACCAGCGCGGCAGGCGTATTCCCATTGGGCTTCGGTTGGCAGACAGTATTCCTTGCCAATTTTTTCAGACAGCTTTCTGCAAAAGTCGGATACCTCATTCCACGAAACCTGCTCGACTGGCAGCGTGTCGCCTTTGAAGCGCGAAGGATTGTTTTTCATCACCGCCTGCCATTGAGCCTGAGTCACCTGGAACTTGCCGATGTGAAACGGCGAAAGCGTTACTCGATGAACCGGCTTGGCGTCGTCAAACCAATCTTCCGAACCCATCTGAAACGATCCACCGGGAATGGCGATCATTTCCAGCTTGACGCCGTTGCCCAGGTCTTCGGCGAAGTTCTGGTGAATGACGCGCGGTTTGGGCGGTTCAATGATCTTTGGCTTGGGCGGTGGAATGATTGGCGAAGCAGGTTTGATTTCTTCTTCGTCAAACTCTTCGCGGCGATTGATAGGCGGTAGCGGGCGAATCTTGCCCAGCGGTTTTGGCGCGACTCGTGGTTGGCTGGTCAATTGGCGGTAGAGGTTTTCAAAGCCGCGATCCGTTTCTAACTGTTCGATATTTAGCGCGTGGCGATTGGTCGCTTGCAATGGGTTCGGGATGTGCGCGGCGTCAGGGACGGAAAAGACGACGGGAATGAATTTAGCGGTTTCGGTTTGGCGGTTGTATAGCTCCACGGAAATGACGCCGCCTTCGTGGCGGACGCCTAAGCCTTTGCCGGGTTCTTCTTCGCCATTGAAGCGGCGGCAATACGTAGCCGTGCAAACAATCAACACGAAATCGGCTTCGCGAATGCGGCGTTCCATCCAGCGCAGCCAATCCGCCGGAGCGAGTTCGTATTGATCAATGTGGCAATCAATCCCCCATTCGCGCAGCGTGTCGGACAACAACAAGACGCGGTCGAAATGCTCCTGCGAATCGTGGCTGTAGCTGATAAAGACTTTGGGGGATTGCGGTTCAGAGGACATAGCACGAACAGTTGAGATCAAAAATTAAGTCAACGACGTTTCCGATAGAATTTTGACCATTGGCAAATTCAGGGACTTGAACCCGTCGTCATTGGTTAAAAAGGAATCGCAATGTTTACGAAAAGCAGTCGCCAATTGAACTGCATCAGGTAGTTTCAATTTGGAGCTTGCCCGCAACTGTGCAGCGTCTTCGAGAATTTCGCGGCTAATTGGAATGACTTCCAGAGCGATGGTCGGCGTAAGAAATGTCCGGTAAGCCTGTTGAATTGCCAGGCTTTGATCTTACCAGAGTTTCAGCCAACGTCAGTTCGCTGGTGACGGCAACAACCTCGCCAGTATCCATTGCTTCCAGCAAGGCATGAATTTGATCTGCGTAATCGGCGAAACCTTCAACGGTGTAAATGACAATGTTGGAGTCCAGGTAAACACGTTGGCCAAGCTCGGAACTTACTCTTCCCATTGGTCACGCTCCGCACGCAGAAAATTGTCCGCTTCAGCCGGAGTTGCAAATGCCCCTTTTCCTGACCCAAAGAGTGCCGCATAACTGGTTGTGGCTTTGTCGGTTGGTGAAGCCGTTGGGGTAACTTGTTTTTGTTCCAACAGTTCAACGGCTTGCTTGATAAGTTTTACAAGGTCATTGGGGGGCAAAAGCTTGACTTGGTTCGCGATGAGTTCGAATTGGCTGGCCGACATAAATCTTCACCTCGTTGAATTTGCAGAAACATCAGATACTTTAAGGCTTAAACTGATTCTACAACCGCCGCATTGTTAATTGCTAGTTTACAGCCGATAGCGTTGCTTCTGCTTTGGTTTTGCCGCTTCGACGTCAATGTTAGGCAAGCGAAGGCTGACATCGGCGCTGGCGTCCCAGGCCATGTGCTCTCCGCGCAGTAGTTTTGGATAAGCAGCGGCGGCAATCATTGCTGCGTTGTCGGTCGTGTAAATCGGTGAAGGAATGTAGGCGGGAATCTTCAATTCGTCGGCGAGCTTTTGAACTGCGGAGCGGAGTTCGCTGTTACAAGCGACGCCTCCGGCCAACAAGATCGTGCGGGGTTGGTAGCGTTCAGCAGCTTTGCGAAGGCTGCGGACAAGCGCGCGGACGACGGCGTTTTGAAAGCTGGCGCAGAGGTCGAGGATTTGGCCGCCAGGATTTGAAGGATCAGCTACTGGCTCAATCTGATGTTCGCGGACGTAACGCAGCACAGCAGTTTTCAGCCCACTGAAGGAAAAATCCAGGCTCAATCCGCTGCCGTCTTTTTCTTTGATTTCGGCCAGCGGAAAGATGATTGCTCGTTTGTTGCCTTGCGCGGCCAGCCGATCAATCACAGGGCCACCGGGATAGCCGAGTCCAATCAGCTTCGAGACTTTGTCGAAGGCTTCGCCAGCGGCGTCGTCGCGCGTGCGGGCGACCAGTTTGTATTTTTCCGGTTCGGGAATCAGGAACAGATTGGTGTGTCCTCCGCTGACGACCAGGGCCAGCGCGGGATATTCGGGCTGTGGAAACTCAAACGCGGTCGAGTACACGTGCCCTTCAATGTGGTTGACGCCGACAATCGGTTTGCCCGTAGCGAACGCGACTGCTTTGGCAAAGTTGATTCCGACCAGCAGCGAACCAACCAGGCCAGGGCCTTGTGTGACGGCGATGCCGTCAATGTCGGCGTAAGTCACTCCGGCTAATTTCAGAGCCTCGTCCACGACGCCTTCGATCTTTTCCAGATGTTCGCGCGAAGCCAGTTCGGGGACGACGCCGCCGTATTTTTTATGCGTAGCGATTTGCGAATAGATGACGTTCGATAGAACGCGCGTGCCGTCGGCGATTACAGCGGCGGCGGTTTCATCACATGAGCTTTCGATTCCCAGGATCAACATAAAACTGACAGAGGGACAGAGGGACAGAGGGACGGGGAGACGGGCTTTCGCCCAGTCGCCGTGTCCCCACGTCTCCCCATCGGCTTACGAAGATGCGACAGCGGGTTTGACATCCTCGCCTTTGGTCTGTTGGCGGCGGATAACAACAACCGTCGCATCATCCTTAATCGGTTCAAAGCCCGGTTGGCCGCAGTCGAATACGCGATGGCATAGCGTAGTGACTTCGCCGCCGCTGAAGCGTTCGGACATGGCTTCGATTTCGGCGATGCCTTTTTCACGAGTGTCGGCCAGTTTCGCGAACGCGCCGTCTGTGTACATCAACAGCAAATCGCGCGCAGGGAAGGGCACTGCGGATTCAACGAACTTTGCGTCGGCAGTTTCGCCGACCGGTCCGCAGGTCACTGGTAACTGTTTGCGACCGGCAGTGGTTGCGCCTTGCGGTTTGTTCAAATGAACCATCGGCAAATGTCCGGCATTGACGTAATGCAACTGTTCGCCTTGCCATTGGGCCAGTATGCAAGTGAACGGGCGGCGCTTTTCGAAAAGCTCTTCGTTCAATTCGTCCAGAATCTTCGTCAGGCTTGGGTCGGCGGAATTCCGGCTGATGATTTTCGACAGCGATTTGTGCAAGTCGGCGGTGGCAGCCAGCGATTCAAACTTTTTGCCGCTTTCAATTGAAAGATCGCCCAGCACAAACAGCGGACCGCGCGATGTTTCAAAAACCTGCAGGTAATCGCCGCCCGTTACGGTTCCTGCTCCATGCTTGGACGAGCACCATGCGCTGGGCAGGTCCAGCAATGGTGGCGGCATGAAAAGCTGATGAACGTACTCTGTCATCTCGGCTTCGCGCTGTTTGCTGCCCAGGTCGAACGATTCTTGCAGAGCGTTTTTCGCTACGCTGACCATCAGGTCTTTGGGTTTGTGTGAACCCACCGCAAAAACAAACGCCGTTACTGCCAGCAAAGAAAGCCGAAACCACGGCGGACTGCCCGCCCAATACGAAATCAGTCCGTAGCCAACGAATGCGTAAATCGCTGATTGAACAACCAGCATCGTTCGGTAACGCGTTGCCGCGACTGCCAGAATCGGGAAGTAGCAGAGGAAAATTCCCGCGCCGATTTTTGGAAACAAACCTTGTTGAACAAAAGCGGCCAAGCCCAGATGCACAATGGTCAAATCGAAAAAGGTCGTTTTGGTTGCGAGAGAAAAGGAGGCGTTTTTTTTGGTCAACGTACTGACGACGAACATTGTCACCAGCCACAGCACTGCAAACGCCAGATAGATGGTTCTGGCATTTGACGAATGATTCCACATCCAGTAAGCAGCCACGAGTGAGGTGAGCGCCAGCCACAGCCGGACTTTTGTCGCCCAGCTTTCCGCTGCGCGAACGTGTTCAGCCAAAGCGACTTCGACTTTGTTAGGCAAACTGTCTTGTAATTGTTTCAAGAGTACAGACATAGATCGGGGTCCTTTTCGTATTTTATTTTCTTGATAGGTTTTGAAGCCGGGTTGAATAAGGCGCATAACATACTGCACGCCATCGGAACCCGTCAAAACCTGGGCACGCGATGCCTTCGGCCCGCGGTCACGGAAAAAACGCCCGATGATTCACGAATAGTCGTTGGCCACGCCCGCACATTGGAAGCGATGCGAACCCGGGTTTTGATTTACCTCGGTGCGATTGTTAGACTCTCGCCTCAAATCCGACGGATAGATTCATAAGCAAGGAGAACGCTTCAAGCCTGATGCAAGCACTCATATTGGCAGGTGGCGAAGGAACGCGCCTGCGACCGCTGACCATTTATACGCCCAAACCCGTCGTCCCCATCGTCAATCGTCCCTTCCTTTTTTACCAAATTGACCTGCTTAAACGAGCCGGAATTGAAGAAATCACGCTGTCGCTTTCCTACAAGCCAGACAAGATCAGCGATATTTTTGGCGATGGCGAAGATTACGGCGTCAAAATTTACTATGCGGTGGAAGCTTCGCCGCTTGGAACCGGCGGAGCTTACAAAAACGCCGAAGAACATTTGTCGCAAACCGCGGTTGTGTTTAACGGAGACGTGCTGACAGACATTGATATTGCCAAAGTCCTTGCCTTTCACCGGGAAAAGCAAGCGGCGGCGACCATTGTCTTGACACCAGTGGAAAATCCTTCGGCGTATGGGCTGGTCGAAACGGAAAGCGATGGCCGCGTGCGCCGCTTTCTGGAAAAACCCAAACCAGAAGAAATCACATGCAACACGATTAATGCAGGCATTTACGTGCTTGAACCGCACATTCTGAATTACATCCCGAAAGACGAAAAATACTCGTTTGAGTACCAACTTTTTCCGACGTTGCTTCAGAACAACGAACCGTTTTTTGCCTACACGATGTCGGATTACTGGTTGGACATTGGCACGCCGCAGCGGTATTGGCAGGCCAACGACGATTTGATCAACGGGCGGCTTAAATCGTTTGAGGTGGAGCGAAAGCCTGTCGAAACCTCCACCACTTCGGCGTTGTCCACGGAAGCCGAGCCTGCAAAAATTGACGCGCTTTCTGTCATTGATCCAAGCTGTCAGATCAAACCTGGCGTTGAAATCATCAACTCAGTGCTGGGATCGAACTGTGTAATCGAAGAGCGCGCCAAAATTGAAAACAGCGTCGTCCTGTCGGGCGCGCGCGTTGGCAAAGCCGCCGAAATTCGCAATTCGATTATCGGCAAAAGCGCGATCATCGGTCGCAATTCCAAAGTTGACGGAGCGACCCTGGGCGACAAATCTTCGTTGACGGATTATTCGATTGTTTGAAATCAGAATGAATGTAGCTACTCAACCAACTCCTCGCTGCGATAGCGGCGGCTGATTTTAGCCCGGCGTTTCAACGCCGGGAAACGTGGGTAGGATTTGCGTCGCGTCAGCGACGCCTGAATTCAAACGTCGCTGACGCGACGTGGCAATTACTGTCTCAGCTTCCGTGGGTTGAAAACCCACGGCTAAATTCAACCGCCGCTAACGCGGCGAAGAAGCCGAGCAGTTACGAAAGAAATATCCATCTCCATTCGGTTGAAACCAACCGTTATCCTTAAATTGAAAACTGCTATGGAACACGCAAAGTTTTACGAACTGCTGGCTGAAAAATATGGCGACCTTGGGCGAGGCGCTGCCGAACGATTGCAGCTATGGCTTTCCGGAAAAATTCCTTACGCCTACCCTGAAATCCTGGAAAAGCATCTGGAAGAAAAACATCTGGCATTGGTTTTCGATGCGTTCTGGCAAGTTTTGCCGTTCGGAACCGGCGGACGGCGCGGCAGAGTTGGGTATGGTTCCAATCGCCTGAACCCCACGACGATTGCCATGACCGTTCAAGGCCATTCGCAATATCTGAAAACAGCGTTTCCCGGTCGAGACGATCTTTCAGTCGTTGTAGCAAACGACGTTCGGCAGTTTAACGACATCGCCGGTACGTATAGTTTTCTGCCTGAAAGTCATCCGCTCATCGGAGTTTCGTCGCGGTCATTGGCCAGGCTGGCCTGCGAAATTTATGCAGGCAATGGCATCACGGCATATTACGCAGAGCCGGGCGTTGAAAAAGCCGTGCTGACGACGCCGGAATTGTCTTTCATGATCGGCCAGCTTGGCGCTGTTGGCGGCATCAACCTGTCGGCTTCGCATAATCCGCCGGATGACAACGGAGTCAAAGTTTACGATCAATACGGCAGTCAGCCGGTAGCTCCGAACGACCAGCAATTGGTGGACATCATGGAGCAGGCCAAAGAAATCAAACTGCTGCCATTTGATCAGGCACTTGAACAAGGATTGATTCGCGCCGTCCCCGGAGAATTGCATCAGGATTACATCGAAACTTACGTGAAACTGTACGAAGGGATTTTCACGCCGAATCCGAATGCGCCTGTGCTTTACACGCCTTTGTGCGGTTGCGGGTTGACGACAGTTGGCGATGTTTTAGAGCGGTTGAAATTTCCTATGATTACGCCGCCCGACGAAGGACCGGACGGAACGTTTTCCGTCATTCCGTTTAAAGCGCCAAACCCCGAAGTTCCCCAGGCGACAGAACCTGCCAAAGCTTATGCCGAAGCGAACGGCGCAGGAATCATTTTGTCCAGCGATCCCGACGCAGACCGGATCGGACTGGAAGCCAGAATGCCGGACGGTTCGTGGTATCACTTCGACGGCAACCAGATTGCGGCGATCTTGGGGTATTACCTGATGCTTGACCCGGAAGGGCCGCAGCGCAAAGGGCTGGTTATCGAAACTTTGGTGACGACGCGCATTCTGAGCAAGATCGTTGAAAAAGCAGGCGATTCCTGGTTGGTGGATGATTTGCTGGTCGGTTTCAAATACGTCGCTGACGTGCTGAAAGAACTGGCCAAGCCTGCCGCTGAACGCAAGAAACAATTCGCGAACATTCCTTTCAGGCCAGATCAATTGGTTTTCGCCACCGAAGAAAGTCACGGAGTTTTGATGATTCCCAGCATCATGGACAAAGACTCCACTCCGGCTTGCATGTATCTGGCGGCGCTTTACCAGCGGTTGCAACAGCAGGGGAAAAACCTGCTGGACTATTACACAGACATTCTGGAAGAGCTTGGCGAATACGATGATGTCAGCCGCTCGATTACCATGGTCGGCGCTGATGGTGTTATGAAACGCGACCTGATCATGAAATCGCTGCGCGAAAACCCACCAGCGGAAATTGGCGGTTACCCGGTGCGCAAGATCGTGGATTTCTGGGATCAGGAAGCCTTCGGCCCTTTCGTCAGCCAAACAGATCAACTGCCCAGAAACGTCATTCAATTCACCACCGACGCCTTTTTCCTGACGGTGCGGCCTTCCGGAACCGAGCCAAAACTGAAACTGTATTGCCAGGTTGTGCCATTCGGCGAACCTTCCACAGCCAAGGGCCTGAAGCTGCTCAGCGAAGTTCGCGTCAAAGCTGATCGTGTTTCCAGGCAGGTTTACAACTCTTTGCTGGCCAGAATTGATTTGTCGCTCAGCGAAGCTAGCTTGATGCTGCCGGACATCATTGACCTTAACCGCAAATTGGAGTTTGAACTACAAACGGTTCCACAATTGCGCGAAGCTTTGGAAAAAGGAACGTTTGCCAGTTTGGAAGATTTGCTGATCTGGTTGCGCGAACAGGTTGCCGCAATGACTCCCGGCGCAAATCCGCTGCCGGCGCTAAAAACGCCGTTGGCCCATCTTTGCGACCAATGGTCGGCGGAAGTGAAGGATTCCGCGCTTCTGGGCGAATTGTCGGCCTGGGCAAAGTCATAGGCTTTGTTTTATCAACTTTGAAAACCGGGCGGAGAAAACGGTTCCGTGGCAAGTAATCATCCCTCAGATAAGAAATACGCGGTTTCTGTGATCGGCGGCGGAACGGGATCATTCAGCGTTCTTTCCGGCCTGGGGCCATACGAAAACCTGCGGGTGAATTCCATTGTGACCATGATGGATTCCGGCGGAGATTCAGGTCGGTTGCGCGATGAATTTGGCATGCTGCCTCCGGGAGACGTGCGGCGCTGTCTGGTTGCGCTTTCGGAAGAAAGCAAACTGCTGCGCGATTTATTTTCCTTTCGCTTCGTTGATGCTCCGCTGGAAAATCGCAGCTTCGGCAACCTTTTCCTGCTGGCCCTGACGAAAATGCTGGGTTCGGAAAAAGAAGCCATCGAAGCCATGAGCCGGATTTTGAAAATTCGTGGCCGCGTTATTCCCGTCACCTGGGATCATTCGCATCTGTATGCCGAACTTGCCGACGGCAAAATCATTGCTGGCGAAGCCAACATCAGCGTTCCCGAACACGATGCGAAAACCCCAATAGAGCGCGTCTACCTTGATCCGCAAGCGGAAGCCAACCCCGAAGCCGTTCAAGCGCTTTTGGGTAGTGACCTTGTCGTATTTGCCCCAGGCGATCTTTTCACTTCCACCATTCCCAATTTGCTGGTCAAAGGAATCCCCGAAGCCATACGTCAGACGCGCGCTCCGGTCGTATACATTCTGAACCTGATGACAAAACATGGAGAAACTGACGATTACACGGCTTCGCGACATGTGGCACAAATCCGCCGGTACGCTGGCCGAGTTCCCGACGCCGTGCTGGTTCATCAAGGCACGGTTCCGCCGGAAATGGCTTTGAGATACGAGGAAGAAAAAGCCCGCCAAGTTCGAGTAGACATTGATGATCTCTACCGAATGGGAGTAAAAGTGGTCAAGGCTGGAAATGTGATGTCGGCCACTTCCTTGGTTCGGCACGATCCAGCCAAAACGGCTGAAGCTTTACTTGAATTCTTCAGTGAGCTTACTTCTTAAAACATTGATTATTGATGAAATAAGAAAATAAGTATCATTTTGTTTTCAAGTCGATATGGCGATTATTGGCTGTAAAAATATGGATTTAGTTTTACAATATGGATCTATTTAAGTCGTCGAGTAAATGTTTTTCAGGATTTAAAATTTGCGAATGCCCTTCAGTATTGAATCTCAGTGCTCTTTACCTCGAGTCTGCAGGCACTGATAAGTCACTCGACTCGCCACCAATGTTCTAAATATAGGTTGTTGTCATGGTAGATTTCATAAAGCATCCACACATTGTGCTTTTTTCTGGTGGGTCAGCATCAAACACATTAGCCCGCCATTTAAATAAATCGGGCGTAAATACAAGCCACGTTATAGCCGTGTTTGATAATGGTGGAAGCACAGGAGCACTTCGCCGCATTGCTTCTGTGCCTGCTATGGGGGATATTCGAAACAGACTCGAAGCTCTAGCGCCTGGGAATAATAAAGTAGAGCGAGCTATTAAAAATCTTTTCGCCCTGCGTTTATCTGATCGTAAAGCACAGAATCAGCTAAAACATGAGATTCAAAGTATTATAAATAAGCAGCATCAATTCGTTGATCAACTACCAAGTGCAGAGTGGGAGATTATATCAGAAGTCTTGCATTCAGCTATAAATGCCCTACCAGATACTTTTTCACTTAGTGGCTTATCTTTGGGTAATTTGCTTCTATTGGGCCGCATGAGTTTGGGTGATAATCTTTTACAAGCAACTGATTGGGCACGAAAATTACTTAGGGTAAAGGAGAGGATTCTTCCAGTTACTCTCGAATCGGTTCATCTAGGGGCAAAACTCACAAATGGAAATTGGGTACTTGGGCAGTCTGACTTAACGACTGAAAAATATTCGATGCCAGGTAAGCTTGAGCGTTTGTGTCTACTTAAGCAAGAAGATTCATATGCCTTTGAAGTAAGGCCAAAAGCATGCACGGAAGTGCTCGATTTGTTAAATGAAGCAGATGTTTTTGTCTTAGGGTTCGGAAGCTTTTTGACTAGTATCTTGCCGCACTTTCTTGTGGATGGAGTTGGCTCGACATTTCGGCAAAGAGCTATTCCCAAAATTTTTACTTGCAATCCAATTGCTGATAAAGAGTCGATGAGTTTTACTATCGAGTCTATGTTCGGGATTCTAGCCAAGTATGCACAACAGGACGATAAAGCTGTATCGGACAATGTATCTGCAATTACTCACATTTTACATTTTTGTCCCGATAAAACTTCTTGCGTTCAGACAGGAGATATACTTAAGGTCGTAGAAAGTGGAGTACGATATATTGAAAAGCGTAAAGAAGTAAGTTTTGATGAAATTGCATCTGGGGCGTGTGACGAGATTTTATCGACTTTAGCTGGTAAATTTGTTCAATCAAAGACTCAGTCTTTAAGGCTTCAAAACAGTGATTCTGCTTCAATCGTCTTATTTGATCTCGACTCTACGCTGTTTGATTATCCATCACTAAGAAAGCGAGCAACATCTGCTGCTTTGGAAAATATTTTGCCAAATCATGAAGCTACTAGCGAAAAGCTTCTACAGATTTTTAAATCACCAGTTACAGACCTTCTTAACAGTTTAGGCTTACCAGATTTAAGGCGAGCTTGGGCCGCCCCTGAAGTTTTTGCTCTAGGGGTAGTTCTTGGAGGTAAATCAGGATATAAATACCTCAATATTTTTGACAAATTTGCTAATTCACTTAAAAAGGTAAGAGGCTCTGTTTTTTTTAAAGAGAGAATTGAAATATATAGGTGCGCTAAAAGATTATTAGAAGAAGGAATTGCGCAGGAGCTAATTGATGCAATTCGAGAAGCACTTGAACACTCCGACAATAACTACTTTTCTACGCAAGTAGATGTTTTTTGCAACTACGTAGAAAATAATGCTACTCTTTTTCCTGGTGCTGAAAAAATTATCTCAGAACTAAGCTCACTTGGCATTGAAGCTCATGTTGTTTCAGAGGGAGATTCTGGTATTCAGACGTTTAAGTTTCATTCACTTAGGCTGGGGGAGTTATTACAAACTTGTGTCGTTACAGATACGACCTGCAACATACGCCTTGTTTTGATAGAGTTACTTTCTCAATTCAAAGATAGGCAGAAAATCTACCCTGAAGTGTCAACGTTATATGATAAGTTGGTAACTTATTCTATTAAATCGCCGTCTTTTTATTCCAAGCTTTTGCACGCACTTGTGGACCGGGATGATGCGAATAGTTTATGCCAACGGATTCAGACCCCCCGATTTCTTACAGCCGAAGAATGGGAGAAAAATGTGGTCCCGAGTCTAGTGATGGTTGGAGACCAATTTAAAAAAGACATCGAGCCACTGTTAAACGTGTGTCAGAAAGGCATTCAGGCATATCGTGTGCTTAC
>CAYLJQ010000029.1:0-22663 GCA_964383955.1 uncultured Heliomicrobium sp.
GAGAATACCACGAAGCCCGGCTTCGTTCCCAAAAGCCAAATGGAGCAAAAGGTTGACGTAGGCTTGGCAGAGTCCCTAGCATGCTGGCGATGCTTCCGGGTGGCTTCCAAATTCAGCGCCCACAAGGTTCAAGTCTTTATGATAAGGAAATCCGGCGGCACAGAGACTGTTTCTGAGGTAGCGGGTTATGATAGCAGGCGAAAGTTTGTTAAAAATGCATTTTACCGATGCTTTTCGTCAGATCACCAGACGTACCGATCCGCCGGAAATCCATATCGCGTTTTATCAATTCGCCGGATTGAATCACACGATTCGCATCCGGAATCAACGGATTTACGTGCGGCTGTCCGACATCATGCGCGACGCCCCTTCACAGGTGCATCGTGCGCTGGCATTTATTCTAGTCGGCAAATTATTTAACAAACGCATCGGCAGCGAGTATCAAAATCTTTATCGCCAGTACGCCTACAATCCGGAAGTCCAACGGCAATCCGATCTGGCCAAACGCCAGCGAGGCCGAAAACAGATTGGCAGTTCCGTTGGGCGCGAATTCAATCTGGATCAGCTTTACGCCAGGCTCAACCGGCGTTATTTCAACAGTGAGCTTCCGCCGGTTACGCTTACTTGGAGCGCCCGCAAGAGCAAGCGGATTCTTGGCCATCACGATTACGTCCATGACACCATTGTCATCAGCCGATTGCTTGATAGTGCGGAAGTGCCGGAATTGCTGGTCGAGTTTGTGATGTATCACGAAATGCTGCACATGAAGCATCGCCCCAAAGTCGTTAACGGACGTCGTATTTATCACTCTGCCGCATTTAAAGCCGATGAACGGCGCTTTGACTATTATGACGCCGCACAGGCGGCGCTGGATAAGCTGACCAGCCGGAAATAAAAGAGTTTTGGAGGTAAAAGATGGCAACAGCGACGGTCGAAAAAATCCTGGAAGAAATCACAGCTTTACCGCCCAGCGAACAAACACGGTTGCGATTGTTAATAAACCAACAGCCGACCAGTCGAAAAAAGGAGCCTTTGGCGAAATTTGTTGACCCGCTTCCGGTTCCTGACCAGCAACCAGCAATGAAGTGGCTGGCCGAACACGGACACGAATATCCAGATCAATGGGTGGCATTGGATGGGGACCGTTTGATTGCGCACGGTACTGAGTATAAGAACGTTAGTGAAGCGGCAAAGGCATCTGGCGTTTACCTGCCTATGATTACGTTTGTTGAAGCTCCGTCCGAGCGGCCATTTGTGCGGGTTTGATTTATGCCAACTCTTTCTTTTTCAGATGCCTACCATTTCTCTGATGAACAGGCAGGTATTACGATTCCGATAGTTCTCCATTATGGCGGCCAGAGCTATATCACTTCCGCCAAAGTTGATACTGGCTCAGAAGTCTGTTTGTTCAGCCGTGAAGTCGGAGAAGATTTGGGATTGACCATTGAAGATGGAATACCACTTAGTTTGGATTCACTTGGGGGAAGGCTGGAGACTTTTGGACACGAAGTGCTGTTACAAACCGGTGAACTGGCTTTTTCCAGTTTTGTCTATTTCGCTAAATATCCCGGACTGCGGCGCAATCTGCTTGGTCGGCAAGGTTGGCTTCGACAGCTCAGAATCGCCATCGTGGATTACGACAACCTGATTTATCTCAATCGGTATGACAAATAACTGATGCACATTGGAATTGATGCTCACGCCATCGGCGCGCAGCAAGGTGGAAATGAAACTTATATTCGTGGATTGATCCGGGCGTTGGCGGACTTGGACGATCAGAATCGCTACACGATTTATCTGGCCGAACCGGAAGCTGCGGCAGAGTGGCAGGATGGATTTGCCCGGCAGCATGCGAATTTTGAAATTCGGTTGTTGCCAAAACCAACTCCGCTGGTGCGTGTGCCGGTGTTTCTGTCTTATGAGTTGCGGCAACATCCCGTGGATGTGCTTCACGTGCAATATACAGCGCCGCCGTTTTGTCCTGTTCCGGTAGTCGCCACAATTCACGATCTGGCGTTTGAGCATATGCCAGAGACTTTCACGCGGCGAGGTTCGTTTCAGTTGAAGCTGACGGTTCGCCGCACCGCGCAAAGAGCCGCTCGGATTGCCACGGTTTCGGAATATTCACGATGGGATTTGCTAAGAACTTATCGTCTAGCGCCGGAAAAGGTTGCCGTAACGTACAACGGAGTCGAATCTCATTTCACTTCGGTGCTTACCAGGAATGAGGCGAATGAAGTTCGGCAGCAATTTGGCATCAATCGTGACTTTTTGCTGGCCGTTGGCAGTTTGCAGCCGCGAAAAAATTTGATTCGATTGATTCGCGCATACGCGCGGCTTAGAAGTGAAGTCCCGAACTTTACACCTCAATTGGTCATCGTTGGACGAAAGCTGTGGTTGGCGGATGAAATCTTTGCCGAAATCAGACGGCAACGCTGGGCTGAGGATGTAATTCTGACAGGTTACGTTGACGACGCAGATTTGCCCAAGTTGTATCGCCAGGCAACGGCATTTGTTTATCCGTCTTTATTTGAAGGGTTTGGCTTGCCGCCGATTGAGGCGATGGCTTGTGGAACGCCCGTCATCACCAGCAATGTTTCCAGTTTGCCGGAAGTAACTGGCGGCGCGGCGCTGCTGATTGACCCGATGAATCAAGCTTCAATTGAATCTGCACTTTTGACGATCACAGGAGATCAAGGTTTACGTAAACGCTTGCGAGAGCAGGGAATTGAACAGGCGAAAAAATTCACCTGGCAAGCGGCGGCAGAAAAAACCTTGCAACTGTATCAGGAAAGCTTCGAGGCAGGGCGCTAACTTTTGAGCTCAAACTCTCAACCTCCAATTTATAACTCTCAGTCTTGCGATCTTTGTGGCGCAACCAAAGCTGATTTTATTCTTTCGTCCAGCCGGTTGGATGGACCGCTTGTTTATTGTCCAGGCTGCGGTTTGTATTTCGTCAGTTTCGCCGGCCCGGCTGTAAAAAAAGATTCCGCCAAAGCCGTTGCTCCTGCCGCATTTGTTTCCAAAGATTCTGCCAGCGATCAGGTGACTGCCGAAATGGTTCGGCTGGCAAAACGCGCGCGCGAACTTTCGCTGGTTGAACCGCATGTTGAACAAGGGGAACAGCCCTGGCGTGAATTGATGGCCCAGGAACGGTTGAGCGATTTGAAGCGGTTTGTTTCTTCCGGGCGACTGCTGGAAGTTGGTTGCTCTACGGGAGAAATGCTGGTTTCCGCGCGCGGTTCGTTTGAAACTGTTGGTGTTGAAGCGGATGCCGCCAGCAGCCGCGTGGCCTGCGAACGCGGTCTGCAGTGTTTCAATGGCGCTTTGACGGACGCCGGTTTTGCCGATGGCAGCTTTGACGTTGCCGCGCTTTATCACGTCATCGAACATTTCCCCAGTCCGAGGGCTGAAATGGCAGAGCTTCATCGGATCGTCAAACCTGGCGGTTGGCTGGTGATTGAAACGCCAAACATTGCCAATATCTGGTTTCGGCTGCTTGGAGCGCGCTGGCGGCAGTTCATTCCCGACCACATTTATTTTTTTACGCCTCACACGCTGACGCGATTGTGTGACGAGGCGGGTTTTGAAGTTGTCGAACAGCGCAACGTCGGCAAGCTGATGAGCATGCGATTGTTCATCAGCCGTATTGGCCGCTATCACCAACCGACAGCGCGCCTGTTGTCGGCCATCAGCCGGAAACTGAATCTGGATAGCCGGACAATCAGGCTGAACCTTGGCGATGTGATGCGCCTGTATGCGCGCAAAAAATGAACAGGCGATTACGGCGCAATTGCTGTTTGTGACTTTGGCGCAAGAGTTTGGGGTTTATATTCAGACTGTCTGACCGCACCCACTCGCTCAGCTTCCCAATTCAAATTCAGCAGTTTGGGTTTGGCTCTGTTTTCGACTGCGTTGTAAGCGAAAACCAGTTCGGCCAGTTGTGTGGGTTTTTGAGACGCAAATTGATGCCTGCCAAATGTTTTGGCGACGTAGCTCAATCGTTCGGGGACTCCCAGATCGCGACGAATCAGATTGATGTACTCTTCGCATTCGCCGGGTTCCTGGTTATTGACCAGCGCATCGCGCAAACCCAGCGCGGCATGCGCAAGTTCGTGCATGACGACAAAGCCAATGTCGAATGCTTCGATGACCGCGCGGTCACCGCGCAGGTGCGTGAAGTCGCTGAAATCTATTTCGACCGGGAAGACTTCAAGCCTTGCTCCAGACATCCTGCTGATGTATTCGACAGGCTTGGCCAGCCGCGCAAATGCAACGGTCAATGAAAAATCGTGATTTTCCAGGTCAATTCCCTTGGTGCGGTCAACCGCTGCCACGATCAGTTCGCGCGCGATGCCTGACCCGCCGGCAATCCTTGTACGGTCGCCAAGCTGCAAAAAACCTTGCTCGTCAAAGTGTATCTCCAGAAAGCCGGATTTCTGGCGCAAACTTGCCAGTAACGCTGAAAGCTGGGACGGTTTTAGGGGACGTTCGGAACTGTTGCGAACGCCGGGCTGATAGCGCGACAAGTTGCGGACATTGGGTTCTGTCGCGGAAAGTTGACTGCTCATGAAGCAGATAGCCAACAGGATAGGGCAATAGCGGACAGCAAAATTTGCACTGGCACGTTGTGTCATCGTTCCCTCCGTTTTTCGTTCTATCGCTCAGCAGGATTGGTCAGGCGTTCAGAACTTTTGCAGAAGCGAAATTTCTGCTGATTTCGTTGTTCTTACTGAAAGCTACTACTGCAAGGTTTGTAATGAAGTTCGACGGGAGGCTGGCAAATCAGTGGTTTTCACAGGTGTTGAGCATCAAAAAAATCGGGTGAAACCCAACGCTTTGATAAGCGATCAGTTTTTTGTTGAGAGAAGAGAACGGCTTCAATGAAAACAATGGCCAACAAGCAAAGTTGGGGTTCGGCGGTTGGAAGATTCAATCGCGGAATCTTGCTTTAACCAGTTTCGGATGTCAGTATGCCCGTAGTTAAAGCCAGCCGGTAACGCTATGCGAAAAGCTGGAAAAGAACGAAAGACCCATCAAAAATGAACGCACTTCCTTACGAATATCTGATTGATCCGGTGGATGTACGCGCCGCATTGGCTGCTTTTGCCAATCAGCCCATCATCGGATTGGACACAGAAACATTCATGGATTTTTCGACTCGGCAAAATCGGCTAAGTCTGTTGCAACTGGCTTCGCCAACGGGCGAAGTGATCGTCGTAGACGCGCTTGCTGCAGGTTTTGCTGAAACACGCGAGTTGATTGAAAACCCGTCGGCGATGATGGCCGCGCACAACGCCCGTTTTGACGATGGCGTATTAAGGCAAGTTGGATTTGAAGTTGCCGGTATGGTGGACACACTGAAACTGTCCAGACGCACTCTGCGGCTGAAGTCTTTCAGCCTGGCTTCGGTTTCCGAGCATTTATTCGGATTGAAGCTCGATAAAACCTATCAGCTCAGCAATTGGCGAAAACGCCCCTTGAGCCGCGAGCAATTGGATTACGCCGCGCTGGATGCTCAGATTGCCTTACAGGTGTTTCAGGAACTGGCCGAACGGTTGGATGCAAAAGGACGGCTGGCGGAAGAACTCCACCGCGCCCGGATCGTGCCGAAAGAGGAAACTTCACAGCAACGCAACCAGGCGTATCCAAGAAGCAAGCGTCCGCCCATTGATTTGCGTCCTCTGACTTCTGAAGAGCGCCGAATTGTAGAGCGTCTGAGAGATTGGCGTCGAAGACTGGCGGCAACAGAAAGCGTTCCCGCGTATATGATCTGTCAGGATAAAACGCTTGAGCATTTGGCCATTGTGCGGCCAAAAACTCTGGAAGAACTTGCCCACATTTACGGGCTGGGCGAGGGGAAGATTGAACGGTATGGCGCTGGAATGCTTCACCAATTGACTCAACAATGACGCGCCAAGGTTTTTTATCCTGCTCCCAAACGGATTGACAGCCAATCCTGACTCAGCTTAATGTGCGCCCACATTCGGGAACAGGTGCCGGTCGTTTTTCAAACTCAAATCTGAAACTGATCTTTAAGGATTTATATTGCCTTTGCTAAGGGCTATCTCCGATCAAGGAATCTTGAGTTCGTGTGGGAAGCTTATAGGTGCCCCTTGAGTTTCCTGCACGTATGAGGGGCAAGGGATGGATAGTTATTGAGGCGGTGAGGACCCGATTCGATAACCAACGTTCATTCCTTGCTCCCCAAAGAAAGTACGGCTGTCTGTCTAAAGCCGAAATTCCCATAACGCTCCTCTCTACTTCTTTGTCAGTCATAGTCTTTGTCGCCTTTCCAATAAAGCCACACCAATCGGAATTGCCAACCAAACATTTGAAACAAATGTTCGATTTGTTCCTGCTTCCCACACATTTTGGGTGGGTGTTTCAATCCGAAAATCTGCACGAAAATTCATTTTTTTGAACTTTATGAGAGCAAATTCCAATCGGCGATAGTTGTAAGGTTCTGTGTGTATGGTCTTTACGGTTTACTGGATTCGTATGGCCAATGCTGGAATGGCAATTGCCAAATTTCAAAGTAGACTTACTTCAAAGTTCATTTTCTGAATTCAAGGCTGTACTCATAGTCTCAATAGTTCAGGCAATCAATAATTTTGGCAATGGCATTCTGAGAGGGCAAATTTCCTTGAGGAATGTAATCGTTATGTATGTGGCCGTGCGACGAGGCAATTGACGTTTTCGGCTCATGCTATCAACCCCAACGTAGGAGAAATCCAAAATGAAATCTAAATTTTCTGCAAACAGAATCCTTACCGTTCTGTTCGGAGCAGTAATGCTTCTCGCAAGCGCTTCTCTGGCGTTTGCGCAGGAGAATACGGGCGCCGTTCAAGGTTCGGTCAAGGACACTGCTGGTGCTGCCATCCCAGGTGCCAAAGTGACACTTTCAGGCTCAGGCTTGGTGCGCTCACTTGAAGCGACCACGAACAAGGACGGTGATTACACCTTCCCGAAAGTACCTTCGGGAACCTACACCGTTACCGTCACTCAAACCGGTTTCAAAACCGTCAAAAATGAAGATGTCAACGTTGTGCTTGGTCAGGCCGCAAACGTGAACATTTCGCTGGCTGCCGGCGCCGTTACGGAATCAGTGACAATCACTGCCAGTTCCGAAACGATTGACGTTACGTCAAGCAAAGCTGCCACCAACATCGTTCCCGAATTTGTTGACAAGACTCCGAAAGGACGTCAGTTCCACTCTCTGCTGGTTGTCGCTCCTGGCGTTCGCCCGGAACCGAAATCAGGCAGCTTTGGCGTTGGCGGTTTTCAGATCAACGGCGCTTCCGGTTCTGAAAACACCTTCGTCGTTGACGGCGTGGACGTTTCCGACGTTCGTCGTGGCGCGCTGAGAAGCAACGATTCGCTTCCCTTCGAGTTCGTTCAGGAAGTTCAGGTCAAAACCGCCGGTTTTGAAGCTGAATACAGCGGCACGCTGGGCGGCGTGATCAATGTCGTTAGCCGCAGCGGTTCCAACGAATTTCACGGTGACGGCTGGCTGCAATTCAATGGTGCTGCGCTGAACTCGCGGCCACGCGGAACCTGGCGCCGGACGACCGCGGACCCAACGAAGAATGAATTCTTCCGCGCACGCGAAGATGAGTATCGCACCCTCTATCCCGGCTTCACGCTGGGCGGACCGATCATCAAAGAGCGCTTGAACTTCTTCACCGGTTATACCGCTGATCTGAACCGCACAGAGCGCACCGTTCCCTTCGTGGCTGGCACGCGCACAACCACTCAGCGCATCATCAGTCATCGTGGCGTTGCCCGAGTTGACTATGCGCCGACTTCGAAACTGCAAATCAACACTTCATACTTCTGGAACCCGGTCAAACAGATCGGTACGCTTTCCGGCAATGACCCGAGTGTTGCAATCGCAAACACTGACTTTTCCACTCGTGGTGGCTATGTTCCGGCGTCGAATTACACGGCATCGGCGACTTATTCGGTCACTTCCAAGTTGATCCTGGAAGCTCGTTATGGTTACAAATACCTCAACGACAATAACTTGAACTATGGTCTGCCGAATATCCCCTGGTATGTTTGGGATGCGACCAGTGCTCCTGGCGCGAATGGCGGAACCCCCCAAATTGTTACCGACGGTAAACTTACCCAGGCTCAGTATGATTCGATTCCGGTGGCATTCCGGCAAGCCAGCGGTTTCCAGAACACCGCTTCCACTTTGGGTATCCAAAAAGACATTACGACTCGTCACAATGTCTATCTGAATGCCAACTACCTGACGAACATTGGCGGCCAGCGTCATAGCTTCAAAGGCGGCTATGCTTTGAACCGCTTGAACAATGACGTGTTGAGCAATTTCACCCAGGGACAATTCCGCATTGTCTGGGGCGAAGCATTTAACCGCCCACCACTGATTTCGAATGTGCGTGGCACATATGGCCACTACATCTGGCGTGATGGCGTTCGTCTGAACGCACAGGTCAGCAGCCGCAATCAGGGCTTTTATGTTCAGGATTCCTGGCAGGCGCTGAAGAATGTCACCTTGAACCTGGGCATTCGCTTTGAAAATGAATTCCTGCCGCCTTACACCAAGGAAGGTGCTGGTGGGGCCAAAGTCGCAAACCCGATCAGCTTTGGTTGGGGAGACAAGATCGCTCCGCTGATCGGCGGTGCGTGGGATATCCGTGGCGATGGCAAATGGAAAATCAGCGCCAGCTACGGACAGTACTTCGATTTGATGAAGTATGAATTGGCGCGTGGTTCGTTTGGTGGTGATTACTGGCACGACCATGTTTACCTGCTGAACGATCCTGATATTTCCAAGCTCTCGTTGGCGAATCCTGCCGCTTTGGCGGGTGGCACGGCGAAAGTGATTGATATCAATCACCGCACAGTGCAGATCAACGCTCAGGGTCAACTTGATGGTATTGACACGGACATCAAACCGATGTCTTCACGTCAGTACTCAGTGGGTCTGACGCACGAAATCAAGCCGGGAATGGTTTTTGATGTCCGTTACACGCGCAGCCGTCTGGTGCGCGGTATCGAAGACATCGGCGTTCTGGACGCAAGCGGAAGTGAAGTTTACACGATCGGCAACCCCGGCTTCGGTTCAACGGATGCCGATAAGTTTGTCACAGCGAAGGGTGTGCCGCTTACGCCGAAAGCAGTGCGTAATTTCGACGGCGTCGAATTCCGTCTGGATGGCCGTTTCAGCGAAGGCATCTTGAAGCGCTTGAATTACAACGCTTCCTATACCTACAGCCGTCTGTGGGGCAACTGGGGTGGATTGGCCAACTCTGACGAAAATGGCCGTTCTGACCCGAACGTTAGCCGTGCATTCGACCTTTCCGTTGGCAACTTCAACTCGCAAGGACAAAACGTCTACGGCTTGCTGGCGACGGATCGTCCGCACACCTTCAAGCTCTTCTTGAACTACAGCCAGCCCTGGGGCGGCAAGTCAGGCGAAACGCTGTTTTCGATCAACCAGATTGCTTACAGCGGTACTCCTCTCACGTCCACAGTGACCTTCATCGTTCCGGTCTTCTTTAACGGCCGTGGCGATTTGGGCCGCACACCGGCGCTGACGCAAACTGACTTCCTGATTGCTCACACAGTCAACCTGAGTGAAGGCGTCAAGATGAAGTTTGAAGCCAACGTTACCAACCTGTTCAATCAGGGGATCGTGACGAATACCGACCAAGGCTTCAACCGTAATGGCAGCCTCAGTCTTTCTGATCCTGCTTTTTACGCGGGTGGTTGGAACGTCAACAATCTGGTCAACCCGATTAACGGCGCTTCTCCGGCGAGAAACGTTAACTATGGTTTCGCCACTGGTTATCAAGGCATCCGTGACGTTCGTCTCGGCATGCGTCTTCAGTTCTAAGTTTCGTCCCGCAAAGGATCAAACTTAAAACAAGATGGGCGGCTTATTCCAAAAGGATAAGCCGCCCGTTTTCATTTACCAATTCGGAAAGCGTTCGACAAGCTGCCAGCCAAAGGTATCTACACAACTTTTCCAGCTCCGTAGGAGCGCAATGTTTATAGATATTTACGGGAAGAAATCTGCTAGCTCCGTAGGAGCGGCATCTGCTGGCGACAGATGCCGCTCCTACGGAGCTAAAGCCTACGTTAGCAATGCGTTCTATAAACATCGCGCTCCTCTGGAGCGAAAGACAACCAGGCTTGAGTGATACCTTTGGCTGGCACCTTGTCGGACAAAGCGTGCAGTCCGCACCGAAAATGAATAGACCCTGAATAAAGGAGTCAGCTTGAAGACGAATCCTCTCCTCTCGCGTATTGTTTTGGCGCTGTTTTCACTAAGCCTAACAGTCATTGGACTTGCACAGACAACGAATCCACCGACCAACAACCAGGAACCTGCCTTGCGGATAAAAACGGAATTGCTGCAGCTCAGGGCAGTGGTCACGGACAAACAGGGCAAAGTAATCGAAGGGCTGAAAGTCGAAGAGTTCGAGTTGCTGGAAAACAATCGTCCGCAAAAGATCGAATTTTTTGGCAGTGAAGTTGTTAGCGAAGGCAAAAAAGGGAAAGCCGCTGTGCCCGCTGAAGCGAAGAATACCGCTTCAAATTCGCCGCCGCTGACGCCGCCCGCCAAACCGACCCGCACGATTGCGCTCTTTGTGGATAACGTTCACGCAACCCTGGACAGTATGGATCGCACACGGCAAACGCTCCGGCGTTTCGTCAATGAACAGATGACGGAAAACGATCTGGTCTGCATTGTCACCGCCGCGGGCAGCGTGGGAATCGTCAACCAGTTTACCCAGGATCGGCAGTTGCTGCTGCGCGCAATTGAGAAGTTGACGCTTTGGCGCATCAACGACACCACCTTGCTCTCGCCTTATTTGGCCGCGCGCATAGCCCTTAACAATTCCGAGGCAGTGGCCACCGGCATGATGCTGCTTGAAGCTGATGATGTTTCCAACAAAGGCATGCCCACCAGAGCTTTAGAAATGGAAGTGCGCGCCAGAGCAGTCATGCTCCTGGCCGAAGCCAGTAACCAAAGAAAAGTCATGCTCAGCACGCTTAAGGCTCTTACCGAGCGGTTGGCGGAATTGCCCGGCCAACGCCTGTTATTTTTCTTTTCCGATGGGTTTTCGCTGTCCGGGAATGGAGGCAGTTTTGACAGCGACGATTTAACCCCGACCATCAGCCGCGCGGTGCGGGCTGGCGTCGTCCTTTATACATTTGGCGCACAGGGATTGACGGTGCAAATGCTCACGGCTTCACAGACAGGGATTGTTGAGGGGGCAAGGCAATATGCGCTTTCGAACCAACCAGGGCGGCCAGGGAGCGGGGGGCCTATTACGGTTCAGCCCATTCAAAGTTATCTATCCGCCCGAAACAATGATCAAAAAATTGGAATGACTGCCCTGGCGCTGGATACCGGCGGCAAGCCATTTTTCGAAACCAACGACCTGAACGGACGCATCGCGCAGGCGCTGGAAGAGAACCGCGTTTATTACACGCTTTCGTACTACCCCGAAGATTTCAACAACCCGAATAAGGCGCGCAAACTTACTGTGCGGGTCAAAGGCCATCCCGAATATGAAGTCCGCACCCAGCGCAGCTACGTGCCCGCCGAACTGATGCGCGCTGAAAGGGACAACGCCAACCTTACGCCACGGCAGCGGCTGGCGCGCGCTATGATTTCACCTCTGCCGGTCAATGCGATTGGCATCAGCGTAGCCGCAGATTATTTCGAACGCGAAGGCGATGCCAATCAGGTATTGCTGCAAACTTTTATCGAAAGCGACAAGCTTGATTATCAGCAGCAGGCCGGCGCTCAAGCTTTTAACCTGGAAGTGGCGACAGCGATTTACGATGGCGCGGGCAAGTTGATCAACGGCTGGAGCAATGAAATCAAAGGCGCTTTCAAGGCTGAACAGTTCGAGACGGCCAAAAACGCCGGGTTCAGGCAGTTCAAATGGCTTTCGTTGAAACCGGGTTTGTACCAAATTCGGGTTGGCGTGATGGAAGCCAATACCGAACGACTGGGGACGGCCCTATCCTGGGTGGAAGTGCCGAAGCTGGGACAGAACAAAGCACTGGTCAGCAATCTGATGCTTGTGTATCAGGCGGATGGCCAGGCCGACACAGCGAAGAGCGGTTCCATGTCGCAATTCAAGCAAGGAATTCGCGTGTATCGCCGCGGCGAAGAACTGGCATATTTCCTTCGCATTTATCAAAAGAAACAAACAGGCGGAGACATCACCACTCAAACCCAAATTGTGCAGGGCGACCGCATTGTCTATCAAAGCCAATGGCTGCCCGCTGATGATCGCGCGGTTGCGAAAGACAAAATTTCCCTGGAGATTGGTGGCGAATTAGAACTGAATACGGTCAAGCCGGGACTTTATGAATTGCGCGTGCTGGTCAAGGAAGGCAAGTCCGCAACACCGCTGCAACGCGCGGTGCTATTCAGCGTTGAGTAGGGATTGGTTATTTTGCCGCGCCTTTTTCCTTTTCCTTCAGACTTCGGATCATCTCCCGGATGCTGTCCGGGTCTTTGACCTCTTTTTCTTCTTTCAAGTAAACCTCCAACTCGGCGGCGGCGGCGGCAAACCGCTGTTGCTTTTCATAAATGCCAGCCAGATAAAAATGAGCCTCGGCGGCGCTGGTTCCGCCTAATTGCAAGGCTTTTTTGAAGGCCGTTTCCGCCTCCGCTAGTTGTTTTCGCTGTCTGAAGGCAATGCCCAGCATCATATGGGTGTTGGCGTTTGTCTGGTTAAAGCTGGCGGCTTTTTTCAGTGATTCAATGGCGGGTTCCAGTTGGCCCAGCTTCAGGTAGACAACTCCCAGCGCGTAATAACTGGCTGCTGCGCGCGGATTCACTTTCACGGCGTGCAACAGAGTAACCAAGCCTTCTTCATAAAGACCTGCTTTGACCTGTTCCTTCCCCAGCAGTTCCAAAGCCTGGAAATAGTCCGGAAATAATTCCAGCGCTTGTTTTAGTGCGGCGATTCCGGCTTCAGCCTGTCCTTCGCGGAAACTCTTTGCGCCGCGCTCATAAAAGGCGCGGGCGTTTTCCGGCACATTTTGCACGAAGATGGTTTCAGCACCTGCCTCGGGCTGCTTGTTTGACTTCAATTTCAACACGATGTCGAGAGGATAGTTTTCGACGGATTGTGGCCGCATGCTCAATGCTTGCAATTCGATCCAACCGGTTTCAAATGGCTGATAAGGCGTGCCTGTCGTTTCGACACGGAATTGATAACGCCCGGGGCTCAATCCTCGAACGAAAAACTGGCCGCTGGCATCTACAAAAATGGTGCGAATTGGTTGGAAGTTTTCGTCAATTGCCAGCACCCGCACATAAGGAACGCTGCGCCCTGTGGTGTCACTGACTCTGCCGATAATGACGAATTTCTGGAACGGAAGCGCAGGGAATAACAGGCTCAGCAGAATGATAGGAAGAAACATGACACTCACCTCTCAAATTCAAATGGTTAAGGGGTCTTGGTGGGATCCTTGATTTTGGCTTCGTCTGCTTGCGTGTTGAACTGGTGGTAATTGCCGAACTCGAATACCACATCCCAATTCAGGCCATCGAACAGATCGGTTCGTCCTCCGGCGTTCATTCGAATCAAACTGGGAACCCAGGTTTTATCCTTTTGTCGTGTCTGCTGATAAATCAATGCTGCTTCGTCGCGTGGCGCGGTTGATTGAACCAGATCAAATGCCGCTGCCGAAACCGGCCAGCCTTCCAGCCGGGTCAAAATCTTGTCTGTCTGATCTATCCACACGGTGCCGACAAGATTGGCAATGTAACGTTGGTTGGGAGTGAGCTTGACGCCGGGCCGGTACCGATAATTCATCACGACCATTTCGCGGTCGCCAATTTTCTCAACGCGCGGCGAAAAGAAATCGCAAGAACGCAGAAAGGTCAAAATGTTGATGGAAACGTAGCCGGTTTTGCCTGCATACACACCGGTTACGCCTGCGGACACATAGCTGCCTGCTTGTTCTTCGGCTTCGGGGGTTGTGGGCTTCCCGCTCATGCGCAGCTTTTCCGCTTCCTCCAACTGTTTGGCGGCTTGCTTGCGTTCGTCTGAAATGGTGCGGGATTGGACGCCGTTCCGGCTGAGCGTAATCAGCACATGCTCGCCACGAATGGGATAAGCTTCGAAAACCTGTTCTTCGGTGTAAATGGAATTGCCGCTGGCATTCAGCACGCGATGAACCTTCTTCAATTGATACGTGTAATCAAGCAGGTTTTTGTGCAGCGCCGCGCCGTTCGCGTCAGTTTGGCGAATCAATTCAGTGTATTCAGCAGGTAACGGCGGCAGCGGAGCCAGGCTGGCGGCTGGCTTGGCTTCCTCCACAATGACGCGGGATGTGGCCGAATCCGGCTCTGATTGCGTTGAGACAGGAGCCGACGGCGTGTTTTCTACAGCCGCGGGTCCTGAGGAAGTCGCAGGATGGGTATTGAGTGATTTTTCTTTTTCTTTCAGGTTGGCGATCATTGCCTTGATCTGGTTTGGATCTTTGACGTTTTTCGCCTCTTTCAGGTAATGCTCCAATTCCTGGCAGGCTTCCCGGTATCGTTCCTGTTTGTTGTACAAACCGGTCAAATAATAATGCGCCTCTGCCGCGCTCTCACCGCCAAGCTGTAGCGCTTTTTTGAAAGCGGCCTCGGATTTGTCCAGAGTCCCGCTGTTGCCGTACGCCAGCCCCAACATCATCTGCGTGTTTGGATTGCCAGGTTCAACCTGTTCGGATTTCGTCAACCATTCGATGGCCTGCGGCAACTGGCTGAGCTTCATATTGGCCACACCCAGACTGTAAAGACTGCGTGAAGCACGTTTGTTGACTTCTGTGGCGCGTGTCAAAACCGGTATGGCTTCGTTGTATTGACCGGCTTTGATGTATTCCATTCCCAACTTTTCCAGCGCTTCAAAGTAATCGGGAAAAATGTCCGTCGCTTTTTTTAGCGAACTGATGGCCTGATCAATATGGCTTTCCTTCAGGCTTTTGACTCCACGTTCAAACTCTTTCTGCGCAGCCTTGGGGACATCCTGAGCAAAGATGGTTCCGGCTTTGCCGATGGGGCCTTCCCCTTTTTTGTATTTTAGGATGATGTCCAGCATCACATCTTCGTTACCGCCCTGTCGGCGCAGCGCCTGTAGTTCCAATTGCTGCGTGTGTTCTGCGTACGGTGTTCCGTTGGTTTCAATCCGAACGGTGAATCTGCCCTGCTTAATTCCTTTGAGCGTAAACCGCCCACCGGAATCCACTAAGGCGGTATAAATTGGCTGGAAGTTTTCATCAATGACTGAAACCCGGACTCCGCCGACAGGTTGGCCAGTAGGGCTGCGGATATTTCCGATAAGGGAAAACGACGACGCCGTTTGACTGACGGCAATCATGCTTCCAATCAACAGTAGGAACGTCAAAATCATCAGCCGTGCCAATACAGGCGGCAGAGCGGGCGAAACAGAACGCATAATTCCTCCGGGCATTGGGGAAGTTTGAAGAAGGTATTGAACACCGGGATTGTAGCAATGTGTGGAGTCAGTCGCCAATCAATTTTCCTATTGATAGTGATGGGAAAAACTGATGTTTCAAGGCTGTGAATTGCATAGTCTCAATGCTGGACTTATCGAGAATGAGCCGGTAGATTGATGCTCCTAATCCTAATCATCTGATCCCAAGTGCAAGTTATGAAATACTCCGAAATCGTAGAGGCCGAAGGCCACCTTGTTGATTCGCAGATTCTGTCGAAGGTCATGGATCGCGTCATCGAATGCGGCGCGGTGTATGAAGTAATGGATTTCAATCTTGGCCGCACGAATGAACAGTTTTCGCACCTGCAATTGCGTGTGATTGCGCCGAGCGAAGAGATTCTGAACAAAACGCTCGAAGAGCTGATCGAACTGGGTTGTTATCAAAAACAGGTTCACGACGTGACGCTCAAGCCCGCGCCAATGGACTGCGTTGTGCCGGATGATTTTTACTCGACCACAAATCATCGGACCTTTGTCCGGCTGGAAGGCACTTGGTTGGAAGTCGGCAAACAGCGGATGGACGCCGTCATCGTCATTAGCGATTCAGTACCGGGAGCGGTAGCGACCGGGTTAACTCCGAAGGTCGAATGCCGCAAACTCCGAGATGTGAAGCAGGGAGATCAGATTGTTTGTGGCGCGCACGGCATTCGCATTCAGCCGGAATTCAAGGAACGCGACCGGCTTGGGTTTGCCTTTATGGCCAACGACATTTCTTCAGAGCGCCGCACGGAAACTGCCGTTCGCAAAATCGCCCAGATAATGCGCCAGGTGAAAGCAGACGGCGGTCGCATCATCTTTGTCGCTGGCCCGGTCGTGATTCACACCGGCGGCACAGCGGCATTCTGCGAAATCATCCGCAGAGGCTTTGCCGATGCCTTGCTGGCCGGTAATGCCATTGCAGTTCACGACATTGAGCACCAACTTTTTGGGACTTCGCTGGGCGTTGACCTGGAACACGGCAATCCCATCGAAGAAGGCCACAAAAACCACATGCGGGCGATCAACACCGTCAACCGATACGGCTCGATTCGCGGCGCAGTCGAAGCCGGAGTTTTGAAACAAGGCGTGATGTACGAATGCGTCAAAAACAACGTGCCGTTTGTGCTGGCCGGTTCGATCCGTGACGACGGCCCATTGCCCGATACCGAAATGAATCTGGTTCAGGCGCAGGAAGAATACGCAAAGCATATTGAAGGCGCGAAGATGGTCATCTGTTTGTCTTCGATGTTGCACTCGATTGGGGCAGGGAACATGACTCCGTCTTGGGTGCGCATGGTCTGCGTAGACATCAACCCGGCGGTTGTAACCAAGCTGTCTGACCGTGGCTCGGCGCAGACGGTTGGCGTCGTGACTGATGTTGGCACGTTTTTGAACTTGCTGGCGCAGCAATTAAGAGACTGAAAAATTTGAGAGGAAGATCATGACTCATTTGAACAAACGCGTTAGCTCGATCATTTTGCTGGCTTTCTTGGCCTTGCAAGTACTAGGACAAGCGCCCGCTACACCAGGTTCCGACCGAGTGCGAGAGCGATATACGAAGTTTGAGTATCAAATTCCGATGCGCGATGGCATCAAGTTATTCACTTCAGTTTATGTTCCAAAGGACACGACGCGGCCATATCCGTTTTTGCTGACGCGAACGCCGTACAGCGTCTCACCTTATGGAGTGGACAAGTATCCGAACTCACTTGGCCCGTCGGAGCATTTCGAAAAAGAAGGCTTCATCTTTGTCTATCAGGACGCGCGTGGCCGTTACATGTCTGAAGGCGAGTTTCAGCAGGTTCGCCCGCACGTTCCCACCAAACGCAGCAACAAAGACATTGACGAAAGCACGGACGCTTACGACACCATCGAATGGCTGCTGAAAAACGTTCCGAACAACAACGGCAAAGTTGGGATGACCGGAATCTCACAGCCGGGATTTCACGTTGCGGCCAGCATGATTGATTCGCATCCGGCGCTGAAAGCCGCTTCGCCCCAAGCTCCGACGGCGGACTATTACATCAACGATGACGTGTACCACAACGGAGCTTTCATGCTGTCGGCGAACTTCGGATTTTATTCCGGTTTTCGCCCGCGCAAAGGATCTGCCGAAATTCCCCAGCCACGCGTTCAGTTCGATATGGGCACGCCCGACGGATATGACTTTTACTTGAAGCTGCCGTTGCCGATGTCCGAATGGAACCAGAAGATGTTTGGCGGCGAAGCGACGTACTGGCAGGAAATCATTGACCATCCGAATTACGACGAATTCTGGCAGAAACGTTCGCTGTGGAAGTTCATGAAAAACGTTCGCTGTGCTGTGCTGAACGTTGGCGGATGGTTTGATGCCGAAGACCCAATGGGACCGTTTCATATTTACCGCGCCGTCGAAAAAGAGAATGCGCAGACGGAAAACCTGCTGGTGATGGGGCCTTGGTCGCACGGAGGTTGGAGCAGAGGCGATGGTGAAAAACTCGGCAATGTGAATTTTGCCGTGAAGACCGGCGCGGTCTTCCGCGAACAAATTCAGTTCGAATTTTTCATGCGTCACCTGAAAGACAAGAAAACCGAACTGCCGGAAGCGTTTATGTTTCTGACCGGTTTGAACGAATGGCGGCGGTTGCCTGTCTGGCCTCCGAAAGAAGCCAAATCTACGACGCTGTATTTCAATGCTGCCGGACGATTGACGGCTGAAGCTCCCACCGAAGCAAATGCGTTTGACGAATACCTGAGCGATCCGAACCGGCCAGTTCCGCACTTGGGCTACATCAATCGAGGCTTCACCGGCGATTACATGACTGAAGACCAGCGATTCGCGGCTCAACGCCCGGACGTGCTGGTTTACGAAACCGAACCGCTGGCCGACGATCTGACTATTGCCGGGCCGATTAAAGTCAACCTGAATGTTTCCACCACCGGCACGGATTCCGATTTCGTCGTGAAGCTGATTGACGTGTATCCGGGGGACTATCCGCAACCATCCGCAGCCGCTGGGCAACCGGTTCCGCCCAATTCTGTAAGGCTAGGCGGTTATCAGCAACTGGTGCGCGGTGAGCCATTCAGAGGCAAATTCCGAAACAGTTTTGAAAAGCCGGAAGCCTTCACGCCCGGCAAAGCGGCTTCGATCAAATATGAAATGCCGGATGTCTATCACACCTTCCGCAAAGGCCATCGCGTCATGATTCACGTGCAAAGCAGTTGGTTTCCGCTGGTGGACCGCAATCCGCAAAAGTTTCTGGATATTCCCAAAGCCAAGGCAGAAGATTTTCAGAAAGCGACGCAACGTGTTTATCGTTCGCGCGAGATGAATTCTTCCGTGACAGTCTTAGTGGATGGCCAAACAAACAGCCATAGTTTTCGGTGATTTGGGCGTCCAAAATCTCCGCCCCAGATTTGATGGAGAGATCGTTATGGAATCTGAAGCTACGACAAAAAATCCGACAACAAAGAAGATAAACGGCATTGATGAGTTTCTTCATTTTGCTATGGACTTTAAGAATGTCGCTTCGATCACCACCAAGATTGTCATGATCGTCCCCATTGTTGCTGCGGCAGCAAAGATTGGCCCGCCCCCTGCATTGACCCCGTACTTCACAGCTATGGTTGTATTGGCTGTTCTTATATGGACCTTTCATTTTTGGAGTGAGACACACAAAGATCATCTAAACAATTATCTTCGCCTTTCACTGATAATAACGATGGTCAGTTTCTTGGCATACTTCAGTCTCAGTGAACAATTTGTTGCTGAATCAAGGTCAGGAAAACGAATCGTGCTAGGAACTTCGCTTCACCCTCAACTTGCAAGTAGAGTTGATGCAAAAGTGCGCGAAGACAAGGAGCGGGTAAAACAACAGGAAGAGGAGAAAAAATACGTCGAGAAATATAACGAGTTTTACAAAAACGAGGAGCCAATACCTAGATTTATCCCTGAGCCAGGAAGTGGAGAAACCGGTTTAGTACGTGAACATCCTCCAAAACCTATTCCAACTGTAGAACCTGCAAAGTCATTAACAGAACTACAAAGTGAAGTTGTAGCGTGGGCTTTGGAGCGAAAAGATATCACATACATTTATACAGAAGGCGCTACGTTAATGTCTGCCATTCTCATCATTTTGTGGGCTATCTTGGTAGGTAGCTGGACAATCTTTATTGTAGTATTTGTCATTGTTCAACGTTCAACACCTGCGAAGTTGCCATAAAGCATGTACGTTTGAATTTTTGCAATGCCGCTAATACAAGCGCCCGATCCGGGTCATTGCGTTTTGCCAGACGAAGCAGAATGTTTGTGTCTATGAGGTAAGCCATTTTGGCAGGCGGATCATTTAGTCGTGGTCAAAGTAAATGTCTTCGCGGCTGTAGGTGATCGGCGTTGCAGGAAGATGCTCCGTGTCTTCCGAAAGAAATTCCATATCAGTCATGAACTGTGCCAAGCTTGTCGGCGCTGAAGTTTCTTCCTTTGCGGTTGCGCCGTTGGGTGGCCAAATGCCGTAGCAGTGCGTCCAGAGACACTCCCTGTGTTGCGGCTTTAGCCTGAAGAATTGCCACCGTCGCTTGGTCTAATTCAATTGTCACGGTCGCCATTGTTTTTACCTCTTACTTCAATGAAAGCTTTGTGCGGCGTGATTATAGGCCTCTCCAAATTGAACGGCCAAGACCAGGATTCATCAGCAGCGCAGCCAATACATTGGGCGGCTCGCCGAATGATCAACTCACGGGTTAACACGCCGTCATCATGCCGCCCATTTTCGATCAGCTTTGATATTCGATCTTCGAGCCGCATTCTTTGCAGAACTTCGGCTTTCCTTCCAGCTCTAATCCGCAGGCTTTGCAGTGCAATTTGGCATTCATTGGCTGGCCGCATTCCGGGCAGAACTTGCTGTTGGATACCGTCCCGCAACTGGCGCACGAAGCGCCAACAATCGAAGGCGCGTTAGCGGCGTTGATCGTTGGGTTAACCGCCGAACGTGAGGGCGCGGAATGAACGGCTCCAGCACTCATATCAATTTGCGAAGCGTAATCGGTTTGCTGCGCGCGTTCATAAAGCTGGTTGCGCGCTGCGTCGGCTTTGGCCTGGGCGTGTTGGGAAGCAAACTCTTCTTCGTAATTCGGCGCGCAGCCTTCGCACAATCCAGCGCCCGCGTTCCAGCAGACTTCCGGACAAACCCATTTGCCGCATCGTGTGCATTGGTGAAAGTGCTGTTTGGCTTCTTCGACGGCGACGGCAAAAGCGTCATCGTGGGCTTTGCCGCCAACGGCGCGTTGAATGTGGTAGGCGCTATTGCCTGCGTTGGAAAGAATTCCGCCGAAAATGTTGCCTGCCGCGCGCAACAAATCGCCTGCAACTCCGGTCACCGACGTTTGAAAGCGCGACATGTAACCGTTTCCGCATTTGTCGCAATGAAACTTGAATTGGTACCCGCGATCTGTGGAAAGATCGTCGTAATTGGCCGTAAATCGAATGAGTGCCACGTTTGTTTGCTCCTTGTCGTGATTGAGCGGGGGACGGTTAGAATCTGGCGCGCATCATAACTGCACGCCGTAAGCGTCGGCAAGAAGTCTTTGCCGACGCCAAATCCGCCGACTAATGTTGTTGCCAGAGAATTATGTTGACCCGCTTGAAGCCGCTTCTCTATACTCCCCGCCATCAAAGGTAGTAAAAACAACTGGCCAAACTCATCAACGACGCTCTCATTCGTTGCTGAAATTATGATTGAGAGGATCGTGCGGAGATCTTCACTGGGTCATCCGCCATCTATCTGCAAAGCTTTTATCGTTGCTCCGCTCGCCGCTTTTTGTGGAAGCCCCGTCTCTTCCTGGTACGAGCGAAACCCCAAGAATGGTGCCTCGTTTAGTTGACCCCGCAGTCGGTTTTCTGTCCTCAACCGATCGCAAAATCAGAGGAGACTTTTATTTATGCGGCCCTCACGCGTTTACCCACACGTGTTTTCTTTTTTGGTCTTGTGTCTGTTGTCCGCTTCGCTGGCCGTTTCCAGCCAAGCGGCTGATCCGGGATTGCTGATCCCTGCAAATTCCCCGGTCAGTGATCAAAAGGCAGGCTCAATTCTGGTTTACAACGTCTACACTTCCAGCATCACCAGCTTTCTGTCGCAAAATTCCCGAATTTCAGTCACGAACACAAATGACTTTCTTCCTGTCAGCATTCATCTGTTTTTCGTGGATGGAGTCAGTTGTTCGGTCGCGGATTCCTACGCCTGTCTGACGCAGAACCAGACAATCAGCTTTCTGGCTTCAGACCTTGATCCGGGAATCACTGGCTATCTGGTGGTTGTCGCCGTTGACAGCCGAGGCTGCCCTGTCAGTCACAATTATCTGATTGGAGATGCGTTTACCAAATTTACCTCCGGTCATACAGGCAATTTGGCTGCGGTGTCGGTGGCGGCTCAGTTTACGGTTTTTACGGGCTGCAATGCGTCCTCATCAACAGCAGTTTTGGTTTTTGATGGAGTTGCCACGCCTAATAGCTACAACTTTTTGCCGCGAACCCTAGCGGCTAGCTCCATTCCAGACCGCGCTACGGGGAATGATACGCTACTGATCTTGAACCGCATTGGTGGAAATTTGGGAACGGGCATCGGAGGGCTGGGGAATCTTGCGGGATTGTTATTTGATGATGGAGAAAATGCCTTTAGCTTTACGTTTTCCAGCGGCACCTGTCAGTTTCGCAGTTCTCTGACGAACAACTTTCCGCGCACGGCTCCGCGCTTTGAAACCATTCTGACAGCCGGCCGCAGCGGGTGGATAAAGCTAAATGCCGACAACGCCACCATTGGATTGATGGGGGCGACATTCAATCACAATCCGAACAATACGGCATTGGCGACCGCATTCAACGGAAGCCGCAACTTGCATGTGTTGACTCTGAACAACACCGGTCCGTCTGTCAGTCTGACGATTCCTGTTTTTCCGCCAAGTTGTTGAGGTAGAGTTTGAGAAGCTAAGTGATTGACATAAAAATGCGGAGCTTTAAGGCAGGTTCTTCATCAGACGCCTGACTTCCTCTGCTTCCGCAGTTGCGCCTGATCGTTCGGCGGCAACCAGATGATATTCGAGCAAAGCTTTCAATGATTTCATATATCGCTGCTTGACCGCTTTCGCTTCATCGTCAGTAGAATCCATTGCTTTATAGGCGTTCTGATAGATTTTCTCAG
>CAYLJQ010000030.1:0-21794 GCA_964383955.1 uncultured Heliomicrobium sp.
GGTTGTTTGCGGCTGTTTGACGGCGAAGACGAAATTCCATTCCCGATGGCATCCACGGCGATGATAAAAAACCGCGTGTCATCCACCATTTTGCCTTTGCCGAAATTCCCAGTCAGTTGATCGCTTTTTCCGCCAAACCAAGTAGGGAAGAGAATTGCGTTCGATTTGTCGGCATTCAATTTCCCGAAGGTTCTGTAGCCCAATTTGCAATCCTGAATCACTTCGCCGTTTTCCAGCTTGAAATCGCCAAGTTCTGCAAACTTCTGCTCGCTCTGCGCCAGACACAAAGAAGCTGTCAGAATCAAAAGAGCCAGAACGGCGAAGACAAGTTTCAGCTTTTTCTCGAGGTTCATTTCTTTTGCGATTTTTGAACTGTTTCCCATGCGATCTTTTGCAGAAATGCGGCGTCCTCTTTGCTCAGGTTCACCAGGTCTCCTTGGGACCCAGTGACCGTGCCGGTGTGTTCGACGATTGTTCCAGTGATGCGTGCCGCCAAGCCTTCCGGGCTTTTGCCGCAAATCGTCGCGTAAAAGACGCAAGCCGCCAGATACGAACCCGCCGGATTCGGATGGCTTTTGTCAGCAATGTGCAATTCTAAATCCGGTCGAGCTTTGAGCGCCGCCTGCCAAGCCACACCGACTGGCGCGACTTTGTCGCCAAGTTCTTTGCCGATGTTTTGGTACGCGTCAGTCAAAAGAGACTGCTTTTCTGGCGTGTCTTTCCGTGCCCAGGTCATGTAAAGCAGCGGTTTGGCTCCGGCTTTTTTGATTTCCGGGTCAATGGTTCTGACCGACGTGTGAAAGTCTTTCGGGTCATTGATCTGCACAACGCCATCAACCATCCGCGTTGGGCCAAGCGTGCTTTGTTCCTGCAAAATCACGTAATTCCATTTGCCGCTGGCCAGCGCTGCCTGTGGTTTGCCACCAGCCCACAGTGATTTCAGCGTCGCTCCGCCGACCGTAATCATCTCAGTTTCGATGGTTTGTGGTGGTTTTGCCGACGCCGCCAAGCCGGAAAGAATCTGCGGCAAATTATTGAAGTATGTGTAGCTGTTGCCGACAAACAGAATCCGTAAATTGGCAGCCTTGGGTAGGGAATTAGCTTTGATGGCAAACGGCAGCAACAATGCGCTGCCACCTTGTCTTAGAAAATCTCTGCGATTGAGCATAAGGATCAAACCAAAATTTAAGCCAGAAGTTTTTTGACGACGTTGCCATGAACGTCAGTCAATCGGTAATCGCGTCCCTGAAAACGATACGTCAGTTTGGTGTGTTCAATGCCGAGCAGGTGCAGCACAGTCGCTTGCAGGTCATAAACTTCGACTGCGTCTTCGACCACGTTGTAACCAAGCTCGTCGGTTTGCCCGATGGTGACGCCGGGTTTGAAGCCGCCACCGGCAACCCAATAGGCAAACGCGCGCGGGTGATGATCGCGGCCAAGCAATTTTGAGCCGGAGCGGGCTTCGTTGACAGGGGTGCGGCCAAATTCGCCCCCCCAAATGACGATCGTATCTTCCAGCAAACCGCGCTGTTTCAAATCATCGAGCAATGCGCCAATCGGGCGATCAATTTCGCGGCACATGCGCGGCAGCTTGGTGGGAATGTCCACGCCCACGCCGTTGCCGTGCATGTCCCAGCCCCAGTGATACAACTGAACAAAGCGAGTTCCGCGTTCAACCAGTCGCCGCGCCAGCAGGCAGTTGTTCGCGAACGAAGCCTGACCGGGTTTTGTGCCGTATGCTTCGTGAACTTTCGCCGGTTCTTTGCTGATGTCGGTCAATTCGGGAACGCTCGTTTGCATGCGATAAGCCATTTCGTAGGCTGCAATGCGCGTGTCAATTTCCGGGTCGCCGATAGATTGACGATTGATCTGGTTCAAATCGCGAATGGCGTCCAGCGATTGGCGGCGAACGTCGCTGCTGATGCCGTCAGGGTTGTTGACGAACAGAACGGGTTCGCCTTTGGATCGGAACTCAACGCCTTGATGAACCGTCGGCAAAAAGCCACTGCCCCAACATGACTTGCCGCCGTCAGGATTGTTTTCGCCGGAAAGCAAGACGACGAAGCTGGGCAGGTCTTTGTTTTCGCTGCCCAACCCGTAACTTAGCCAGGCGCCCATGCTCGGACGACCCGGAATCTGATGGCCTGTGTTGAGTAGAATCTGCGCCGGAGCGTGATTGAACTGCGTCGTTTTCATCGAACGAATGATCGCAATGTCGTCCGCGTGTCGCGCCAGATGCGGAATCAGGTTGCACATTTCCTGGCCGGACTTGCCGTACTTTTTGAACTCGAACGGCGTGCCCAGCAGATTCGGTCTACCCTGAATGAAAGCAAAGCGCTCGCCTTTGATGAACTCTTCGGGAATCGGCTGGCCGTCGTATTTTTGCAGCGCCGGTTTGTAATCAAACATGTCTAACTGCGACGGCGCTCCAGCCATAAACAGGTAAATTACGCGCTTGGCTTTGGGCGCGATCGTGCTGCCTGACGAAGCCAAAAGCTGATCGTTCATCAACGAACTGAGCGCCATTGAGCCAATGCCGAATCCGGCAGCTTGTTTGAAGAAATGACGGCGTGTCACGTCTTGAAGCAGATCGTTTGGTTGATTCTTCATTGAAGTACCTTTCAATGTTTCTGTTAGCTTTGCGGAAATCTTCTCGTAGCAAGCAGAATCATTGCAATGATGGACAATAACAATAAGACCAGACTGATCGCGATGCCGACTCCGCTGGTAATCGTGCCGATCACCGCGCGTGTGCGGGTGGTTTGCCAATCATCATCGTTTTGCCCTTCACGGGATAATAAACGCAGAATTTCTACGCCTTTCCATAACACTGCGCCGGACAAAACGATGGGGCAAATAAAAACTCCAAGCGGAATGGCGGCACCGACCAGCGCCATTATGATCACAGCAATTCCCAAATACTTGTAATAAGTCGCGCTGTCATATCGAAGGATGAACAGGCCCACCCCAAGTCCGATGCCGCCACTCAGCAAGCCGATTCCGCAAACGGTGGTTAGCGAATAAACCAAGGCCGTAATGCCGAATCCTTTGACGAATCTTGCAGCGTTGACTGCATCAATATAAGCGGGTGATGCTGGCGTGCCTTCTGGGGCAGCATCGGAAAAGCTCAGAGACGGCGGGGGGTTATCCGACATGAAGTTTTCCTCCAAAGATTCGGGAAACTGCTAGCGAATCAAATAAAACTGCGTTTGGCGCGGACGAAACCATTGAAAGCCTTGTTCGGTCATTACGGCGTCATCTTCGCCCATGATCGTGACTTTCTGGCCGCCCCACTCCGCCACGGGCGTCGTGGTGTTTAGTTCAATCGAAGTATAAGAACCCAGCCGCAGCAATTCTTTAGGCCCGCTTCCGGGGCGTCGGAAATCAATGCTTGCGCCGAGCGCGTGCCCTTGTGTGCCGACCGAATGCGAATAGATCATTGCTTCGATGTTTTCGCGTTTGCAGTCGGCCATCGTTGCTTCGTATACCTCTGTGCCGCTCATTCCTGCACGGGCATGTTTGAATATGAAGTCTTGCAACCGGTTGGTGTTGGCCAGCGCTTTCTTCAATCCTTCGGGCGCATCTTTTTCGCCGGGCTTCAAGATGTATGCGTGCTTTTGCCAGTCAGTGCTCAGTCCCATGTAATTCAATCCGAAATCCACGTGGATGCAATCGCCGCGTTCCAACACAACGGCTTCGTCGGCGACGCTCAGGAATTGCTGAGTTTTACCCGTGTCGCGATTTTGCCGCTGCACGCGCAAGTCGGGTTGGAACCAGACGCCCAGGCCCAGATTGTTGACCTGTTGCAACAACCACCAGCGCACATCGCCAACGGTAGTTTTGCCAGGCGTGATGACTTCGTTGGAAAAGGCGCGTTGCGTCAGAATGTCTGTCAGCGCGACAGCCAACCGGTAATGCTCAAGCTCTTCGGGCAAGCGCGTGTCCTGGTATTCAGTGATTAGTGGAGCAGCAGGGATAAAGCGTTTGGCAAATTCTTCGCCCAGCGTTTCGGTCAGATATTTGTGCGCGTCGTAGGTCAACCCATTGGTTGCACCGCGCGTGCCGCCCATATTCAAGGCGATGGTTTTCGGCTGGCGATCTTCAACGAGTTTTTTGAGCGTGGCAGCGATCTGGTTGCCGGGTGGGTTCAGGACTTCAAAATGATATTTCAGATGCTCTTCGGGATAGCGAACCAAGGCGAAGCGTTCCAGCTTGTCCGTTCCCCGGTCGGCGAAGATGAAAAAGTCTCGGCGGCCAACGTACGGAATCGGCGGCGCGATGTATTCGGCGATGGTGTCGGGATGGAATTCTTCCGTGGTGACGATCCACATCGAAACGCCGTGCCGCCGCATCATCGGCAGCAGCAAGGTGTCCAGACGTTTTTTCAGCCATTGCTCGCGGACGGCGGTTTGTTCGCGCAACGAAAGCAGTTTCGGCAACGGTTCAATCGTGTGGCCGGTTGCCGAAGGCTTTTTGGACGCCGTTTGGGCAAACGCCGCAGCCGTGATGGTCAGGAACAGCGCCGCAGTTGCAATAACAGAAACAGAGCGGGAAGAATTTTGATGGCACATAAGTTTCAGCTTGGTACGGTACCGCGCGCGTTAGCAAGCGGCCAATGTTCGCCAGACCGCTTGCTGACGCGCGCAGTACCATATCAGTTTTTGTTCAGCGGTCTGATCCAGATATTGCGGAAGCGCATTGGGTTGCCGTGATCCTGCAACTTGATCGGGCCGGTCGGACCGTGCGGGATGTAGGCGGGCGAACGGTCGTGCCAGGTTTCACCGTAAATTTCGACGTTGTTCTGCACCAGAACGCCGTTGTGCAGCACCGTCACGCGAGCGCGTTTGCTGACATTGCCGATTTCATCAAATACCGGGGCACTAAAGATAATGTCGTAAGTCTGCCATTCGCCCGGCTTGCGCGACACATTCACCAGCGGCGCGTGCTGTTTGTAAACCGAACCAGCCTGGCCGTGGAAGTATGTTGGGTTCTGGTAAGAATCCAGCACTTGAACTTCGTAGCGGCCCATCAGGAAAACGCCGCTGTTGCCGCGTCCCTGGCTGTCGCCTTTGACTTCGGCAGGCGTCGCAAATTCGATATGCAACTGACAATCTCCCCACTGCTCTTTCGTGGCGATGTCGCCTGTCCTGGGTTGGACTTGCATATAGCCATCTTGAACCAGCCACTTGGCGTCGCTGCCGTCGCGCAGGCTTTTCCAGGCCGACAGGTTTTTGCCGTCAAACAGGATGGTCGCGTCCGAAGGCGGATCCCCGGGTTTCGCTCCGGGTGTAATGACGGTTGGTTCTTTTTTGGGCGCTTCGTTTGCGGGCCGTAGCAAGCCCATTTCCATGGCTTTTTTGCGGACTTCTTCCACTTGCTGCGGCGTGTACTGCGGTTGTTGGGGTTGCTGCGCGCGCGTCAGGGCGATGGAACCGCCCAGGATCAGCAGCGCGAAAGCGATGATCAGCAGCGGTTTGCGAAAACGGGACTGCTTAGCGATGAGATGCATCATTGTTCGAATTTCTCCTTGCGAGTTGTATGGTTCAAATTTGATTACTGCTTGGTCAGTGTTTCATCCAAATTCAAAAGCACGTTCGCGACAAGCGTCCACGCGGCCAGTTCCGGCGCAGGAAGTTCGCGGTTTTCGCCTTTCAGCAATTGCTCGGCGGTTTGCGGCGAAGTCTTGTAATTCGTCAGTTGCTGGCTGTAAAGCGCTGTCAGTCGATCAAGCTCCGCGGCTTTTGGACGCCGCCCTGTGCAAAGCCGGAAGCCATATTCCAGACGGGCTTTGGCGTCGCCTTCCACTTCCAGGAACATTCGTTTGGCCAGCGCGCGCGCCATTTCCATGGCGGCTTCGTCGTTCAGCAGCGTCAGCGATTGCAGCGGCGTATTCGTGCGAATGCGGCGAACGATGCATTGTTCGCGGCTGCTGGCGTCAAAGGTCATCATTGCCGGGTACGGCGAAGTGCGGCGCATAAAGGTGTATAGCCCGCGCCGGTAACGATCTTCGCCTTTGCTGACCGCCCATTTTTCCGAACTATAAGGATTGCGCCAGATTCCTTCCGGTTGCGAAGGCATAACGCTGGGGCCGCCAACTTTGTGACTGAGCAAGCCGCTGGCTGTCAGCGTCAAATCACGAATCATTTCGGCTTCAACACGGAAGCGAGGGCCGCGCGCCAGCAGCCGGTTGTATGGATCCTCGGATTGCGGATTGCGGATTGCGGATTGCGGATTGATGGAAGAGTCCTGTCGGTAGGTCGCAGAGGTCGCGATTAGCCGATGCAGTTTCTTCATACTCCAGGCTTTCGATGTTGATTTCTCTCCGCCTCTTTGTCCCGTCGCCTCTCCGCCGCTGATAAATTCGACGGCCAGCCAATCCAACAGTTCAGGATGAGAAGGCGGCGAGCTTTGCGTGCCAAAGTCTTCGGCGGTTTCGACAATGCCGCGCCCAAAAAATTGTTCCCAGAAGCGATTGACGGCCACTCGCGCGGTCAGCGGATTCGATTCATCAACCAGCCAGCGCGCCAATCCAAGTCGGTTGGCAGGTGCGCTTTCAGGCAATGGCGGCAGGGAAGAAGGCGTTCCTGCGTACACTTTTTCGCCGTGGCTATAAAAGCCTCCGCGTTCCCGAACCCAGGTGGAAGGACGATCAAAACCAGGTTTTTCCTGCAAGATCAACGCCGTGATGATGCCAAGATTGCGTAGTGAGGTTTGAACTTCTTCCAACTTGCTGCGCTCTTTGGCCAGCAACGGCGTCAACTGGCGAAAGCGCTCTGACAGGGCATTTTTTTGCTTTTCGGTGCGCTGGTCAGCGGGCGTGTACAGAACCTTTTTCAATCCAGCCGAAACGCGCGTGATGCGTAACGGGTCTTCGCTGCCAGTGGTCGAAAGTCGCAACCGGCCAATTCCCTGGCATAAACCACCGGCCAGAAATTTCAGCTTGATGGTCAGTTCGACGGGTTTGTCCGTGATTAGAGGCTTGTCTAGGGCGAAGACGGCCAATCGCGTCATTCGCGTTTCGTCGGTCATGGCGTTAATTAGCCAGCCGCGCGGTCGGTCGGAAATTTGCGCCATCTCGTAGTTAAAAAATGTTTTGAGGTCAATTCGGCTGAGTCCGTCGTCCCAGTTTCCATCCGTGAATTTCAGCGGATTGCCGTTTGCGGAAGCTTCGATTGTGGAAAGGATGAAATGACCGTACAAGTCGCGGCCAGGGCCGCCACGGGGCAAGCTTTTATCCGGCATCGCTTCAATCATCACGGCGCTGATTTGGCCGTTGGCGCCGGGCGAAGCTTCAACCGTGATCGTGTATTCGTCGAACTCCGGTGCCGCGCCGGAAGCCAGAAGGGAATTATCTTCCAGCTTGGTCAACGTTGTGCCGCCGGTTGACTTGTAAGTCTTTGGCTTGGCTGGTGTCCATTGTTGTGGTTCGGCGCGCATCAACTCTTCCCAGCGGGCTTGCGCGGCATCCAGCTCCGGCGTCTGTGTTTTCAGCGTCGTTTCCAGTTTTGAAATCTGGTCGTTCAGCTCCTTGCGTTTGGTTTCCTGTTCCGGCGTTGGCAGTTCCAGCGTCGGTTCATACGCGACTCTGCTAAAAGCTTCAGAGCCTTGAATCTGATACGCCGAATTGTCGAAGAACGAATAAAACTTGTAATAATCGCGCGCGGAAAACGGATCGTATTTGTGGTTGTGGCATTGCGCGCAACCCAGCGTCGAACCCAGCCAAACGGTTGCCGTCGTGTTGACGCGATCCACCATCACTTCATAACGCGCAGCGTCGGGATCAACGCCGCCTTCTGTGTTTAGCTGCGTGTTGCGGTGAAAGCCGGTGGCGATTTTTTGTTCAATCGTCGGATTCGGCAGCATGTCGCCTGCGATCTGTTCAATCGTGAACTGATCAAACGGCATGTCGGCATTCAAGGCGTTGATCACCCAATCGCGGTATTTCCACATCACACGCAGATTGTCTTTTTCGTAGCCGTTCGAATCTGCATACCGCGCCAAATCCAGCCACGGACGCGCCCAGCGTTCGCCGTAATGCTGCGAAGCCAACAAGCGGTCCACGACTTTTTCGTAAGCGTCCGGCGATTTATCCGCCAGGAATTCGTCAATCTCTTTGACGTTCGGCGGTAAACCAATCAAATCCAGATAGACGCGTCGAAGCAGCGTTTCTTTTGAAGCTTCGGGCGAAGGCGTCAGCCCTTCTTTTTCCAGCCGCGCCAGCACAAAGGCATCAATCGGATTGCGAACCCAAGCCTGATTTTTGACTTGCGGGATTGCGGGGCGAACTGGCTTCACGTACGCCCAATGCTGGGGGATTGCGGATTGCGGATTGCGGATTGCGGATTCGGCTTCAGAAGACGGCCAAACGGCACCTTGATCAATCCACTTGCGGATCAATTCGATCTGCTCGGGTTTCAGCCCATCTCCGCCCATCGGCATGCGCGCTTCGCCGCCTTCGCCCAAAATGCGTTTCAGCAAGATGCTGGCTTTGCTGTTGCCGGGAATGATGATCGCGCCGCTGATGCCGCCTTTCATTGCGGCGGCTTTTGCGTCCAGCCGCAATTGTCCGGCGGCTTTTTTCGGGCCGTGGCATTGGGAACAACTCGCGGCAAAGATCGGTTCAATGTCGCGCTTGAAATCAACGGATTCAATCGCGCGCGCGGTAGCAAGCGGATTGGGTGACAATCTGACAATAGCCGCAGCCATTGCCGTGACAAAAAGGCCAGTGACGATAAGTTTGATGGCTCGACGCATAATTGCCTCGATAAGTTTTATATTTTTGATGAACTCGATCAGCGATTCTGACCGCGAAGGAATTGGTTAGTCCAATTGCGGCCAAAAGATAACACAGCGATTTTGCGATGGCGAGAGTTCGTTGGGCAAACTTCGAGCACATGCTAAAGTGCCGCTGCTTCATCAGTGCGGTACTGGGAGCGGTAGCGGCCAGATTGTTTTCTGGCAACCCTACCCGCTTGCTACCGCGCGCGGTACTGATCCAAACCACCAATTCGAAAAGGAAAACTGAAAATGAGTACAAGGTTCGCTTTGGCTGTAGCGTTGCTGTTGTCACTGTTCTGGCTGCCGCAGCAGCAAACTTCTTCGTTGACCCCGAAAACGCTGCAAAAATCTCTGGCGGCAAAGCCAAAAGGCGCTGACGCCAACAAGCTTGCTGAGGAAATTCGCTCCTGGTTCGGCAAGGAAGCTCTGGTCAAAGGCGCTCCGGCAAAAAGCGACGATTTGGCAGTCGCCTGGGCAATCGAAGCGGCCAATGTCAAAGCCGCTCCGCGCGTGGTTTCGCTGGATGGCAAATTCGCGCTGCCCCTGGTTCGCGTCGGAAATTCGGATGTGTACGCCGGAGTGGCGGAATTGAAAGAAGGCCAGGCGATGCGCTGGCAGTTTGAAATCGGCGACCAGAAATTGATGGCGGGCAACGGACAGCTTGAGGTGTACACGGCCCCCCCAGAATCCAAAAAACAACCCGGCGTTCCCGAAGGCAAATTGATTCAAATGCCGAAGTGGGAAAGCAAGATTTTTGCCGGGACGACGCGCGATTGGTGGGTGTACGTTCCAGCGCAATACAAAGCGGAAAACCCGGCTTGCGTGATGGTGTTTCAGGATGGGCAAAGCGCCAAGAATTATACGCCCGTGATGTTCGACAACTTGATTGCCAAAGGCGATATGCCAATCACTGTCGGAATCTTTCTTTCGCCCGGAACTCGCTCTGACGGTCGTTCGAATCGCAGCTTTGAATACGACACGCTGTCAGATCAGTACGCGCGTTTTTTGCTGGAAGAGATTTTGCCGGAAGTCGAGAAAACCTATCCGCTGCGCCACGACGCCGCCAGCCGAGCCATCGGCGGAATCAGCAGCGGCGGCATTTGCGCCTGGACTGTCGCCTGGGAGCGGCCAAACGAATTCAGCAAGGTGCTTTCCTGGGTTGGCAGTTTCACGAACATTCAGCATGGCGCGACCTTCCGCGAAGGCGGCCACAATTACGAAGCGATGGTTCGCAAAGCTCCCAAACGTCCGATTCGTATTTTTATGCAGGATGGCGAAAACGATCTGGATAATGCAAACGGCAATTGGCCGCTGGCCAATCAGACCTTGGCGAAGTCGCTGGCATTTGCCGGATACGATTTCAAGTTCGTCTACGGAAGCGGTTTTCACAGCGATCGTCACGGACGGGCGATCATGCCGGATTCGCTGCGCTGGTTGTGGCGAGATTACAAACCCTAGAAATAAGCCGAACGGGAATTGTTTTCAGTAAAGCCCATTGCCGTTTTGTGCAAGGGCTTTGGGGTGGTCTTCACTGGGATTGATCGGAATGCGGGCAGTGACGGTTGTGCCATGACCGGGGCTGCCTGTGACGCTGACTTCACCGCCGAAGATGTAGGCGCGTTCGCGCATGCCCAGCAATCCAATTGAATGTGGGTCGCGGATTTCTTTTTCCGTAATGCCTCGGCCATTGTCGCTTACACACAAGATCAGCGCGCCATTTTGCCGGCTCAGACTGACTTTGACCTTGGTCGCTTCGGAATGGCGCGCAACGTTTGTCAGGGATTCCTGGAAGATTCGGAAAAGCGCAGTTTCGCAATCCAGCCCGATTAATTGCTGCGGCATCGGATCAACAAATTCGCAGTTGATTCCAGTGCGGTTGCTGAACTCTTCCGCCTGCCATTCGATGGCGGCAATCAATCCCAGAGTATCCAGCACGCCGGGACGGAATTGGGTGGCGACGCGGCGCATTGCCCGAATGGTTTCATCCACCAATTCCAGAATCGAAGCCATTTTTTCACGCAGCAAACCGGCATTGGCAGCATCCTGGGGCAGGCGTTTTTCAAACCATTTCAGGTCAATTTTCAATCCGGTCAGCAATTGCCCCAGTTCGTCGTGGATTTCGCGGGCGATAAAGGCGCGCTCTTCTTCACGCGCTTCTTGCAAACGTGCTGCCAGTTCCCGCAATTGTTCGCGCGACGCCTTTAAGGCTTCTTCCCCGCGTTTGCGATAGGTAACGTCATTAAAGGTGACAACATAACGGTCGCCGGCTTTGGCCACGCGGACTTCAACATCCAGTTCAGTGCCGTCCTTGCATCGGATGTGCCATTCTTTGGGAAGCGAGCGCAAGTCGGAATCGGAAGTCGCCGAAGTTGCCTTGAGCCAGTTGGACCGCGCTTTGTGACGCAGAGCCGGATTGGGGAAAAGCTGTTCAAACCACGAATCGAAATTCGCAACGTCCTCAACCGTATAACCAAGCTCTTTGATGAACTGATTGTTAACCAGTTTGGTGGAGTTTTTTTCGTCAATGACGCCCACAGCCACAGGCAGGGACATTGTGATTTGGCTGAGCAGCTTTTCGTTCAGCCGGTAAACGCGCACGCGGTAGGAACCGTACAGAACCAGACCAACAACCAGCGTGCTAAGCAGATAAAACCAGGTGCGTTGATAAATCCTTTTTTTGATATGAATGGGAACCAGCGTGTTGGGTTCGCCCCATTGCCCGGCGGCATTGGCGACCGAAACGCGAAACAGGTAATCCCCCGGCGGCAGATTGTTGTAATAGGCTGTGCGTCTGCTGCCGACATCTATCCAGTCTTTGTCCCAGTTTTGCAGCATGTACCGGAAGTGAATTTTTGTCGGCGCAATCAGGCTCAGCCCGCTGTAATGGATTTCCAGATTTTGAAGCCCGGGCCCGATCTGAATGTCTTTGTCCAAAGGGATCGAAACTCTGTCTGCGATGATTTCCTGGATCATTGCAGACAGCAGAAAGGATTCGTCCGAAACTTCGCGCGGGTTAAAGGACACCAGACCGCGGATTGTCGTAATGAGAATCCGTCCGTCGCGAGTTTTCCAGGAAGAAGGTTGGGAGCCGCCATTGCATTCTTCGGTGCGCATGCCGTCAGCAAGCCCATAACGAATCGGAGTCAGTTGTTTGATTTTCCCCTGGTCCAGTCTGTCAAAATCTTGTTTGGGGATGCGGAAAATGCCGTGATTCGAGGTCAGCCAGAAATTGCCCAATCCGTCATCAATGGTGTCGAATACCTGATTTTCCAGCAACCCTTGCTGAAGTGAGTATGTGGTAATGGTTCCATCCGGGCGCAACCTGCTCAATCCGTTTTGATAGGTTCCGATCCAGATATCGCCTGCCTGATCTTCGTAAATGCACGTGGTTTGGTCTGATGGCAGGCCCTGCGCTACGGAATAATTCCGAATGGTTTCATCTTTGATGCGAAATGCGCCTCCGGGCATGGCCACAAACCAGACGCTGCCGTCCCGTGCCATCAACAAGTCGCCGATCAGGCTTCCTTCCAATCCTTTTTGATTCCAGAAATTATCAAACTTTCCGTCTTTGAATCGGCTGACTCCTTTGTACGTGCCGATCCATAAACTGCCATCGGCGGATTCGCCAATGGCAGTAACCTGATCGCTGGCAAGCCCGTTTTTGTTGGTGTAACAATGGAATTTGCCGTTTATGAACTGGCAAAGGCCGCCGCCGGTTCCTACCCAGATTTGACCGTCTTTGGTTTCGTACAGGGAAAGGACTTCGCTGTCCGGCAGGCCATCCTTGACTGACCAGGACTGAACTTTTCCCTCCTTCATTTTGGAGAGGCCGCCGCCTTCGCCCAATCCCATCCAGATGCTGCCGTCACGCGCTTCCAGAACGCACCAAACATCGTCTCTGGGAAGTCCTTCCTGTTCTCCGTAGACGGTGAACTTGGGCGTTTGGACTTTGAACAGGCCATTGCCGTTCGTGCCCACCCAAAGGATCCCTTCGTAATCTATCAACAGGCAATGAATGCGGTCATTTAATTGCTTAACGTCTTTGGAGAAATTCAGAAGCCGATCTCCGTGCAAGCAAACAAGTCCAGTTCCTGTGCCCAGCCAGAGTTTTCCTTCCTGGTCTTCGGCAATGGAAAAGATGCTGTTGTCTGACAGACCCGGGAGGACGACTTTGGATAGTTCTCCATTCTGGAATTTGTTGAGCCCGCCGCGTTCGGTGCCAATCCAGATTGCGCCATTGTGGCCTTCATAGATTTTGGTGATTTTGTTGTTGCTCAGGCCGTTTTCTTCGGTGAACTTTTCAAACTTGCCTTTTTTGATCCTGCTCAGCCCCTTTTCTGTGCCGACCCACACGCTGCCATCCTGCGTGACGGAAACGCATCGGATGTCGTCGTCAATCAATCCGCCCTGGCTGGTCAATGTCGTAAAACGGCCTTTACTGAATTTGGCCAAACCGTTGCGTGTGCCGACCCAAAGAGCGCCGTCGGCGTCTTTGGCCAGAGCGGAAACGTAGGTGTCAGGCAAGCCGGATTTGAGAGTATAGGAAGTAAAGCGATCGTTTTTGATTTGGTTCAGGCCGTCCCTGGTTCCGATCCATAAGCTGCCGTCGCTGGCGGCAAACATGACGTTCGTAAAAATACTTTTGTTGGCCCAGCCTGGATGATCCTTGTAGTTGTTGAAGTCAACACCGTCAAAGCGCGTGACGCCTTCCTGTGTTCCAATCCATAAATACCCGTCCTTTGTTCGTGCCAGATCAACAACCGAATTTTGCGGCAATCCCTGATCTTCAGACTCCCAATGATCCAGCATTGCACGCAAGTGGTTGAAAGTTTTTGAATCAGGCTTTGTCCCGGAGCTGATGGTGCTTGGGGAAGATTGGGATTGGGGCTGACCGCTTGGTGACTTGGAGTCGGTGGTGGCAGGCTGAATCGCCAAAAAAAGCAACCCACAGATGAGTATGACTAAGGGCTTCGTTTTCAAAAAAGCCATAACACAAAATCCCAACAAACGTTTTTTTGCTATTTCAAGAAGCTTTACTGAATAAAGATTGGTACTGCTTTCAGGTTTTCTTTTATTGGCCGTGTTCTAACTATCCTACACACACCCGAGGCAACTTTCAGGAAAATCCTACGGCGATGTGTGGAAAATTACCACTAACTACCAAAACAGGCCAGTAGAACCTTACGAATTTCCCTCTTTTCACTATCAGAATCTCAGAAATTTTAAGTGGACGTCAAAAATCAACTTCCAGAGGCGGGGAATTCAGGCGTTATGGCGGTTTTCCGTTGAGTGCACCCCGTACTTTCAGCGGCTCTGCACCTGTCGCACCAAATCAAGAGATCGCACACGCCTGTAAATAACCATAAGAAGCCAAAAAGCGGCTCAGCCAAAACTTCCGTTAAAGGTTTTCTTCAAAACGCAGCTGCGGTGAAAAAGCTTTGTCTGCATATAGATGGCCGACAGCAAGCAGAAGTCTGTCGCATTCAAAACTCTTTGAAGATTCTTTCACTGAAATTTCAAATGCGCTTTAGGACTTGTTTTGCCAACTCTCGGTATCTTCCGCCCGCAATGAGGAGGTTAGGCCGATGAATCAACAAAATGTCGTTTCTGAAAGCATTTACACAAAGGTAACCGAAAAGCTGCCGGAGCCGGTGGTCGCAAGTCCTGCCAACAAATCGCTGGGCCGCACCTTGCTGCACGTGGCCTGGATGGCAATTTTGCTGGGATTGATTGTGGAAGGATTGATATTGATCGTTGCCGCCAGTTTCGGAGCGGTCATCGCAGGCAAGCCCGTGCTGGCCGATGTTGTTCAAAAAGTGTCCTGGTCAGTGATTGTTTGCATCGGGCTGGCACTGGCGCGAGGCGCAACGCGATTGTTTACGTCAACTGCACAAACGGCATTGGTTGGGCTGACTGGATTGCTGACCGCACCGGCGGCGTTTGCCGTCGCGCGCAGTCTGCACGAAGGCATCCAGGAGGCTTTATTCATCAAAGTTTTTCAAGGCGGCGCAGGATCACCCGTGATTCTGGCCTTGATCAAAGGGATTGAATACGGCTGCCTGGGAGCGCTGTTGATGTGGGTTGGCAGGCAGGTTTGGGGAAAGGCGCTGGCTCACGCCGGAGCCGGTCTGATTGTCGGCGTGGTGTTTGGCGCGGTGTTGATTGCGGCGATGGTTTGGGGAGCAACCTCGCCGATGACGCTGGGTGCGATGTTGTCGCGCGCACTGAACGAAATTATCAATCCGGTCGGCTGCTCCCTGACGCTGTATTCCGCTGAAATTCTGGGGCGAGCGCAGAGCATCAGCGACGAAGGATAAACAAGCAGGAGAAGAAGGGGATTTATCCGATTGCAGCCCCGTACCCTCTGGGCGGCAAAACAAATTGCATGAATTGAGTGGCAAGCCATTGGCTTGTCACTCCCAGGAGGCAAGAAATGATACGTATGAACCGTTTGTTCACCAGTTTGATGTTGGCATTCGCACTGCTGGCGCAGCCGTTGGCAGCCATGGCGCAAAACAAAACTTTGAATTCCGGTGGCGGGAATTCCACGCAAAATGGAGCCGAGGTCAATATCGCCAAACTCCGTCTTTCCGGAAACGACATCGCCGAAGTGAATTGGGAAGTTGCGCTTCCGGCAGGCGTCGAAGTGCAGGGGTTTGACGTCAGGGTGGACGCAACCTTGAGCAATGGAACGGCGCAAACGGACAGCAAATCGTTTGGTGGGAACGCACGCTTCGGCAGTTTCAAGTTCAATTTGCCGCTGGCTTCCAATGGCGGCGCAAAACCGGGCGGCAACGGAGGGAATGGAACTATTGGCACGATTAGTCCGGCCAGCATTGCCGAAAAGGAAATCGCTTCCAAAGGCGCCAAGAGCGGTTCCGGGGCAAAAACGGTCGAAGTCAAAGAAACCAAATCCAGCGAGAAGACTGCGCGCAAATTCGGCGAAGGTACGATTTCCGGCGGCGGAAATAATGCAGGAAACAACGCTGGCAACAATTCCGGCGGTCTGAAGCCGAACCCAAATCCCAATCCGACGCCTCTGCCCAGGTCGACTCCGCCGACACAGAAACCGGAAGCAGCCAGAATCACATCGCTTAGGGCTTTTATCACCGCCAAATTTGCCGCTGGAAACGATCTGTCAGCGTTCCGCGAATTCATTCAGCCAACTGACAAAACCACAGGCGAAATGACAATCAAAGGCGGCCGCGGCACGTCGTTGCAGGTCAGAAAGCTGATCCACCTGAACGAAGTTGCCCGACTGGCGACAGAATGCTCGGCGGGTCAGGAATGTTTCGACATTCTTGCCGAAATTCGCGGCGCGGATGCAAATGGCCAGTTCAAAGTTTCAGCCGAAGTCATTTTTGCCAACGGCGTCCGCAGAAACACCTCGCGCACCACAGGCAACTTGCTTCGCCCGGTCCGGATTTCGGTGGATAAGATCGCCGGAACGCAAGTCGCCAACGTGTTGGTGAATATCAACGGCGGCGGCAACCGCGAACAGTTCGTCAAAACCGACACGCAAGCTCTCGGCATTCTGCAAAGTGTCGGCGCGGTAAAGAAATAACCACAGTTTGAACGCTGGCGGTAACGCGCACGTTTTCAAGCGGCGTGCAATCAAGCGAGAAGCGGCAAATGGCTTCATCGCCTCATTGCAAATACCGGTTGCAACGTGCGGCAGGGAAGCGTGCGCGTTGCCGCCAGCCAAAACTCTCTAAACTCTTCCCCCATCGAATTTCAAAACAGCTTCAACAAGGGAGGTTAGACATGCGATTCAACTTAGCTTCATTGAAAACCGAGACTCGAAAATTGCCAAAACTCATTTTGGCCGCATTGATTACCATCGGGGCGTTCGGCTGGCTGATGGCCGAAGCCGGGAAGCAACGCGACGCCAGCGGAACCATCACGCTGGAACTGTGCAAAAAAGGCGCAAACGGCCAGTGGGAAGTCATTGACCGCGTCAAAAGCCCGGTCAATTTCACCGCCAGCGTGATGGATTTGGCCGCAGGCAAGGAAATCACCAGCAATTTCAGTTGGCGCGGAACCAGCGAAAAAGGAATGCGCGCCGAAGGTCGAATGTTGCGCGCTGGCAAAGTGAAAATTGATGTGACGCGCGGTTTGCTGGAACTCGATTTGCCGATGGAAGCGACCGTTAACGGCAAGAAAATTCCGCTCAACGTCAAACTGTCTACCGAATCCATTTCTTCTCCGACGGGGCAGATCAGCGGCAAAAAAGCTTCCTTGAACAATGGCACGCTGACCGCAGGCATCGTCGGTTTTTCCGTGATCAAGCAGCGCGATTTGGTGGATGAACTGGCGAAAGTGGGCGACAACAACGGCACGCGCAAAGCCGAACAGAAAAAAGAAGGCATTCGCACTTCCGGCGTGGTCGGCGGCAGCGCCGGCCTGTCGGAAGAATTGGTCGTTGTCATGCGTGGCGATGGAACCGTTCGCGCGAAATAGCCAAACAATTTTCCAAGCCGCTTTTCGCAGATTTCCTCCCTCCTTGAAAGCTGCGGGAAGCGACCTTTCATAAGACTTTCACGAGAATTTCAAAACAGTTTCAGGACTTCAGGTCGCCGGTTTCAGTACTTTGCGCGGCATCAGGAAAGAGCCGGAAAGCGGAAAATCCCTTACGCCCGGCGGGTTGAACAAACAAGGAGGCAAGGATGCAACGAACCAGACTTTTCATCGCGATCATTTTTTCTATCTCGCTCGTACTGTTGGGGTTTGCTACGGCTCAGGCTCAAGGCAAGAAGAAGGGAAAACCACAAACCGGCAATGCTCCGACGCCGATTGGCATTCAAGTGGCCGAGCCGGTTGATCGCGACGCGGCCAAAATTCAGGTGCTGTCGGCCCAAGTGCGACAAGTCGGGCAAAACGTTGTCGCCGACGTTCGCTGGGAAGTTTTCGCGCCGCAAGGGAGCAAGCCGGAAAGTTTCGATGTTGAAGTCATCGGCGATTTTGGCAACAACACCGGGGTCAGCGAAAAACTTAGTTTCAACGGCACGGCCACCAGCGGCCAGTTGTTTTTGGCCGAAGCCAGCAAGCATCCGGCCAGCGAATTTCGCAGCATTTCAGTCAAACTCATCGCCAAATTCCGCGACCTGAATAACAACCAGATTTTTTCCAAAGCGACGGTCAAAAGTTTTGCCGTCAGCGCCAAACCTTCGCCGGTGAAACCTGACGTCACCCCGGGGAATGTGAGTGTATCGCCAGTTGTTACGACCGGACTGTTAACTCGCGTGCGCTGGGCTGTGGCGCTGAATCCAGGAGTAGTAATTGATCATTTCACGGTTAAGGTGATTGCTGACCTGGATGACGGGCAGTCCATCAACCGGAAAGAATTGATCAAAGAGGTGACTAACCCCAACGACCGTGAGGTGACGTTTACCTTTGCGCAGATTGGAGTGAACAGCGCGCCAGGTTTAAGAATTGCGAGGACCAGGACAGTGGTGAATGCGTTAGTGCGAATTCTGGCAACAAACAGCTTTGAAAAGCTTTCGGCATTTCGCGAAGACCTCTTTGCGCCACCCGCGCTGCCCGTTGTCAATCTGGCCGTCAGCGATTTGAAAGCCAGCTTGAACAACATCGTTTCGCTCAATTGGGCCATCAACGCCGAATCGCAAGTTCGCATCGTCGAATTTCAGATCAAGCTGGCGACGACCTTTTCCAACAACACGGCAATCATCTCGGACTTTAAGGCCAGTCCGCAGTCGCGTAATTTCACACGCTCGTTTCTACCGAAAGACGGTCCGCCAAATGGGTTTCGTCAGGTTTTGGCAACAATCACCGCCAAGATGGAAGCTCCGGACGGTCGTCGTTTCGATGTCGTCGCCACCCGCAAACTGAATTAACCATCCACACAACGCCGGAGTTTTTCAGAAACTCTTTCAACCAGCTTTCACGTTCACGGCGGCAACCCAACCCCTTTTTGCGGTCGCCTTTTATCAATCGCACAAACATATCTGGAGGGTATAACTATGCGTAAAGAAGCTTTGGCCATTCATCGTTTGGGGCGGCGGTGGCCGCAACTCGCTGCACTGTTTTTAGCGGTCGCTGTGCTGATGACGCTGGCGGTCTGGCCGACGGCCAATCCGGTCAGCCACGGAAATGCTTCCGCGTTTATTTCGGTCAAGTTGACCTTCAAGTTGGGCAAGCGCACGAACACCGGCACCTGCGGTCCGGGCCGTGGTATCTGTGACATCACGTTAAGTGTGGCGCGATCCGGCTCGGTCGAAGGAACCGTGACGCCCGTGGGCAGTGACAAAATGAATGTAGTTTTTGAATCCAACCTTGTTGATCACACTTTGGACCTTGCGGAAAACATCGTGCTGGACGAAGCCATTGCCCGGAAGCTGGGTTTCAAGAGCGTGACTGTGCTGAAAGGAACTTATTCCTTTGATTCTTCCAAAGGTAAATTCGGCGGCACCACCTTAAACATCAGAACCACCAAGTAATCACAATGGCGCGGCGGCGTATTTCGTCGCGCGCCATTTTCGTTCAAACCGAAACCAAGAAAATAGGATAAGGAGTATTTTGATGTCTCAACGTAAATTCCGAAATCTGACCACCCGCAATTTAATTTCTTACTGTTACGCTTTGTGCGCCTTGCTGTTGATCGCGCCAGCCGCGTTTGCCCAGCAAGTTTTCACGGGCACAAGCACGGCTGAAGCGACCACCGCGTCCGCTGCATTCCGCGCGGCTGCAACCGGTGCGGGCGCGACCGTCGGCACAATCGGCTGGGATGGCGTTCGGCTGGACGGGACGGACAACGGTGGCAACACCACGCCTATTGTCGCAGGCAAAATCACAGGGATTCCCGTCAATCGCTTTCAGGTGCGCGGCGTGATTTTCAGCGGGATTACTGCTGTCGCCAATGACGGTTTCTTGAGCGCCAATGCAGGCGTTGCCGATCAATTCCCGGCGTTCAGCCCAGCCAATACCTTCGCCGCGTTCAACACGAACAAGATCGAATTGAACTTTGTCGTCCCCAGCGCGCCCACCACAGCGCCCGTTGCCGGAGCCACGCGCGGTTTTGGCGTCATCTTCCTGGACGTGGAACGCGCCAACACATCCAGTATCGAATATTTCAACGGCACGGTCAGCCTGGGCAAATTCTTTGTTCCGGCGGGTGCCAGCGGCCAGGCGCAGTTTCTGGGCGTGCTGTTTGGCGCGCCGGTGGTCACGCGGGTTGTGATTACGGCAGGCACGGCAACGCTATTTAATTTCAACGCCGGACAGGTCACAGCCGGATCGGCGGATCAAACGGTCAATGCTGGACAGAATACAGACCAGGTCGCCACAGACGATTTCATCATTGCCGACCCGGTTGCGGCGACAACCAGCGGCGCTGCGTTTGCTTTCGCCGGCGTCGGCACAACTGAAGCGACCACTGCGTTGGCCACGTTTCGCACAACGCTTGGCGGCGCGGACAATTCAACCGCCACTGGTCCGCAAGCCAGCGGACGCCGCGAAATCAATTGGGACGGAGTTCGGCTGGACGGCACGGACTTTAACAACGTCACTACGCCGATTGTGGCGAACAAGATCACTGGGATTCCGGTCAATCGCTTTCAGGCGCGCGGCGCGCGATTCGACACCGTGCTGGCTGTTGCCAACGATGGGTTTGTCAGCGCAAACGCCAATGTCGCCAATCAGTTTCCAGCGTTCACCACCGCCAATACCTTTGCTTCGTTCAACAGCAACAAGTACGCGGTGGATTTTGTGCTGGCCGGTTCGACGACTCCGGCGGCGACGCGCGGTTTCGGCGCGATCTTTTTGGATGTCGAGCAGGCCAACACGTCCAGCATCGAATACTTCAACGGCACGGTCAGCCTGGGCAAATTTTTTGTTCCGGTAGGCCAAAGCGGGCAGGCGGAATTTCTGGGCGTGTTTTTCAATGCGCCGGTTGTCACGCGCGTCGTCATTACCACAGGCACAGCGCCGATTTTCAACTTCGCCAATGGACAGGTCACGGCTGGCGGCAGCGAAAGCGAAACCACCGATTTGGCTGCGTTAGATGATTTCGTTTACGGCGAACCGCTGCTGAATTCAACCAGTGTTTCTTCTGCCAGCTTTACCGCCGTGGCGCTGGCTCCTGAATCCATCACCAGCGTGTTCGGCGAAGGCCTGGCTACCGGCACAGTAATCGCTTCCGCAGTGCCGCTGCCGACGCAACTTGCCGGAACCAGCATCACCGTCCGCGATAGCGCGGGCACGGATCGCCTGGCGCCGCTGTTTTTCGTTTCGGCTGGGCAGATCAATTACCAGATGCCTGCTGGCACAGCGCCGGGCGATGCAACCATCACCATCAACAGCGGCGACGGACGCCGTTCAACCGGACGCGCGAAAATCGAAACTGTCGCGCCGGGAGTTTTCACCGCCAATTCGTCCGGTGAAGGCGTTGCAGCGGCAGTCGCGCTGCGCATCAAGCCGAACGGCGACCGGATTTACGAACCAATTTTGACCTTCGACGCGGCGCAACAGCGGTTCGTGGCGATTCCCTATGATCTGGGGCCGGAAACAGACGCCGTTTATTTTGTGATGTATGCCACGGGCATTCGTTTCCGCACGAACCTTTCCGGCGTGACGGTGCAAATCGGAGGAACCACGGCCAACGTGATTTATGCCGGAGGCGAAACCGGATTGACCGGCCTGGATCAGGTCAACGTGTTGTTGCCGCAAAGCCTGCGCGGACGCGGCGAATTGAACGTGGTCATGACAGTGGACGGCAAGACGGCCAACACCGTCAAAATCAACATCAAATAAACTGAGCTACCCTCCGAAAAGCGAATCGTGGCAAGGCGCTGGCCACAGGGGAACGGTCACGATTCGCTTTCTTTTCAAGCTTTTGAAAAGTTTTTGAGAAAAATTTCAACTGCCGCTCAAGATTTCAGATGAGCGGTCTGGCTAAAGTGCGCCCGCATTCAGGGGAACGAGGGAGATTTGAAAATAAATGTGTAGTCCCGCTGAAAAGCGAAACTACTTACCTAATTCAAGGAGACAAAACCATGATT
>CAYLJQ010000031.1:0-21722 GCA_964383955.1 uncultured Heliomicrobium sp.
CTTGACCCGCGCCAAATTCAATTTGCCGTTCACAGGGACATAGACACTACTGTCGGCCTTCTCTGAAAATTTCTTGTCAATCATGTCCAAATAGCAGGGTTTCTTCATTTGTAGATGCTCCATGATGTGAAGGCAACTGACAGCCAGCAGGTAATAGGGAGCCTCCGGACCGTCGAAGTATCCGCGCACCTTGTCCCGTTCGTCTGCCCCGCCGGTGCTTAACATGATGTTGGCGGCTTTCAAGCGCCCTTCTAACTCATCCACCTCTGTCGGTCCCGGAACTTCTGAAACAGGAGTTATTGCAGGCTTGGCAGGCGAGCTGGCTGACAAGACGACAGTTGGTGTTGGAGTAGGTGACGCAGGCTGGGAGTTATGAGAGAAGACGCCCATGTTATTCAACGCCACGATTAATCCCGTGGAAGCCGTAATGAATGCGGCCACGGCCGTCAGAATGCCGGGTAATGTTTGCCACCAGGATTGAGATTTCGCAGGTTCGCCAGACATGATCAGTTCTCCTTTTAGAAGTTCAGCGGCTACTGATAAACCACGAAGAAATCATTGTCCAGAAAATCGTACTTCTCGACTTGTTTGAATCCGGCAGCTTTCATCCATCCGTCCAGGTCTTCCACTTTGTAGATCATCTTTTCGTGGCCAGCGGGCCAGGTTTTGGTGAAATCAATCAGCGCGATGCGGCCTTTGGGATTCAGGTATTTCTTCAAGCCTTTCAAGTACGTCGGCTGGTTGGCGATGTGATGCAGCGTGTCAATGATGACGATCAAGTCCACTTTTTCGGGCAGCTTCGGATCGTCTTCGCCACCCATAATGGTTTTGATGTTTGTCAGGTTTTGTTCGGCGGCAGTCTTTTCGACGTACTTGATCAGTTCGGGGTCAATGTCCACAGCGTACACGACGCCTTTTGCGCCAAGCTGTTTGGCCAGTGGGCGCGTGAACAAGCCAGAGCCAGAACCAATGTCGGCGATGCGCTGGCCAGGTTTGACCTTCAAGCTTTCGATGACTTTGGCGACTTGAAGTTCGGATTGGCGGCGTTCGGATTCCAGCAATTTGATGTAATCGTCTGCGGAACGCGATCCTCTGGATTGGCCGGGTGATTGGCCTTGAGGTTGTTGGGCGAACGCGTTGGTGCTGCACAACAGCAAGCCGACAAGAGCAAGAGTTTTGAAATTCATAAAGCCTCCAGGCATAAGCAACCACAGATGGACACCGATTCGCACAGATGGACACCGATAAACGTAAAATTTGATTCGTGTTGATCTGTGTGTATCCGTGTTGATCGTGGTTTATGGTTTGTTCCAATGCTAATCATTCCGATTTTAGGTGGATTGTTGTGCCGGTTCATCATCGCTTAACCAGCCAAATGCGCGAGAAATGTAAAAAATGACGATCCCGGCCAAAATGGTCAGCAGAGCCGCGCCGGTGGGTTTCGGATTCGACCGCAGCCCTTGCGCAAAAATGGTCAGCTCCACCAGCAAAAACAGCGCTGGCGTGACCGGATACCCCGGCGTGCGAAAGATATTCGGGCCATTGGTTTTTTGTCGGCGGGAAACGATCCAGACTCCCGCGACGGTCAAGGCCGCCATCAACGACAACGCCGAGCCTACGTACGTCAGCAAGTTTCCAAATTCTCCGGTCAAAACCAGCAAGATGGCGACGATGGATTGCGCCAGGATGGAAGCAGTCGGCGCGCCGCCTTGTTTGCCCAGCCTGCGGAAAATGGAAGGTCCAAGTCCGTCGCCCGCCATTGCGTAATAGACTCGCGGCCCGGCGGCAGTCATCGCGCTGACTGAACCCAGAATCGTCAAGGTGATGATGACGCTGACAAGTGTTGCGCCGGTTTTGCCAAACAGAATCTCTGCCGCTTGTTTGCCGATGGCGACGTCGGGTTTCCAGGCATCGGCGGGAATTGCGTACAGAAACAAAACGTTCAACGCCAGGTATAGAAGCGTGACAACCAACGTTCCGCCAATTAATGCGCGCGGCAAGGTATGGCGCGGGTCTTTGACTTCGCCCGCCAAATACGAAGCCGCGTTCCAGCCGCTGTACGCAAAGCTGACCTGAATCAGCGCCACCCACCACGTTCCTGATGACGAAGTGCTTTGCACGACGCCCTGCCAGTTGCCGCGTCCTGTCGCAAAGCCGGAAAACACAAGCAGGATGATGGCACCGACAACCAGACTGGCAATGATGGTTTGCAGCTTGCCGCTGTGGCGAATGCCCGTCGAATGAAAGGTCGCGAATGTTGCGATCAGGGCGGAAGCGAGCAACGATCCCTGGGTGATGTTCAGCGTGCCGTGAAAACCAAGGTCGCCCGGCAGTGGAATTTGCCAGGGCAAAGACAGCACAGTGGCTTGGACATTCCATTGAAACACTTCAGCGGCATAATTGGCTGCGCCAAGCGACGAGGCAGCAATGGCTGCGGAAAAGCCAACCAGAAAGGAAATCCAGCCGCTGACGAATCCCCACAGCTTGCCGTAAATGTGCGAAAGATACTGGTATTCGCCGCCAGCATCAGGCATTCGCGTGGCCAATTCGGCATAACACAACGCGCCTGACATCGCGATTAACCCGCCAAGCACCCAAACTCCCAGTGTCGCCAAACCGCTTCCTGTCGTGGTTCTGACAAATGCCGGAACCGTGAAAATTCCAGTGCCCACCATGTTTGTCACCACGAACGCCGCCGCCGCCCAAACGCCGAGCGCGCGGCGCAAGCCGTGCCCGGCAGACTTTGAATCGTTTTCATTTCGGTCCTCTGGCATTTCACTCCTTCTACTGGTCAGTGGTTTTGTGTTGGCGGACTATACAACGAGAGTTTGGCCTGCCGCTACTTTTGGCCCGCGTCGTATCCAAATCAAATGACTTGTGCTGTAATTCGCGCCGCTGGCCGAATCAAAATCTTGATGGGAGTCTTCAATTCGTGGAAAACAGAATGATGATTTTTGAGCCGAGCACAGGCGAATCCGGCTTCAAATCTTCTTCACCGCAAAGTCGTAGAGGTGTCGCAGAGACACCTGGAAACGCTCTGCGCTTCCTCTGCGTTCTCGGCGTCTCTGCGGTAAAAGGGAATTCAGGAACGAGCGGATTGAAGCGGACAGTTTTCGTTCTTTTGATGGCGGTGGCGTTTGTCGTGCTGACCGGCTGGGGAAGCAATGCTCAGCGCCAGGCAGCTAATTCGGTTAGCAAGCTCAATCCTCTTCAAGTTCGGCTTGGTGAACGCCTGTTCCGCGAAGACCGCTTCACGACGGCGCAGGGCGATTTGATGACCAGTTGCGCAACCTGCCATCAAACTGATCAAGACCCGCAAGGCCGCCGCGCGTTTACGGACTTTTTCAATCGCAGTTGGATTCCGTTTCGCCCTGGTGATCCTAGACGAACGGAGGTTCGCAACTCGCCTACGCTATTGGATGTCGCCCTGATGCCGCGTTTGCATCTGGACGGCGAATTCAAATCGCTGGAAGAGTTGGTTGCCGGAACCTTCAGCGGACGACCGATGGGCTGGTTGCCAGGCGAAGAAGAAAAGGCGTTCAACCAGGTTCAGGCCGTCTTGCTGGCGGACAAGGCTACGGAAGGTTCGGCTTCGTACCGCGAACAATTCAAAGCCGCGTTTGATGTTGATCTGGAAAAGCTCAGCCGCGATCAAATCATCGGACTGGTTTCAAAAGCCGTCGCCGATTTTATGCGGACGATACGCAGCAAACAGGATTCGCCGTACGACCGGTTTGTAAAGCTGAATGGCTTGGAAACGGCTCCGGCTGGCAGCGAAAGCGCCAAAGTTTTTGCTGAGCGAACGCTGGCAAAGCTGGCTGAGCTGGAAGGGAAAAAGGCGCTCAAGTTCAGCAACAACTTCAACCGAACGGCGCTGGATGGATTGAAGATTTTTCTGCGGACGGAAGGCGAAGCTTCAGTTGGCAATTGCGTTGCTTGCCACGCGCCGCCGCTCTTCACCGATAATTCCTTTCATAATCTGGGAGTCAGCCAAATCGAGTTTGACCGGTTGAACGGAGCAGGGAAGTTTGCCGCGCTTGAAATTCCCGGCGCGGCAACTGCAAAGCGCCCATCATCGAAGTTCCGCGAAACTGTGGAAAAAGGCAGGCTGGGTTTCGCCGATCTTGGCCATTGGAATTTTGTAGATTTGAAAACTTCTCCGCTGCGCCGTGCGGCAGAAAGCGACGACCAATTCCTGCGAAGAACGATCGGCGCTTTCAAAACCCCTACGCTGCGGCATCTGGCTTTTTCCGCGCCATACTTTCATTCCGGCGACTACGCTTCGCTGGAAGACGTGCTGCGAGAAATTGCCCAGCTCGGCGAACTGGCGCGCGCCGGGCGGATTCGGGAAGCTGACGAAGAGCTGCCGAAAATCCGTTTGAAAGAATCGGATTTTGCTTCGCTGCTGGCGTTTCTGGCGACGCTCAATGAGTGATGGGTACGCAATGCCTCCGGCTCGCACTTTCGGCAAGTGGTGCGGTGAAACAACACGGCGAATTGCCAAAACCGCACGCTGGAAGCGATGCGTACCCGGACTATTCGCCAATCAGTTTGTGATAGCGTCCCATCCAGTACGGCAGCAGAAAGTACGCGCCATCGTCTTCGCTGCGCCCGCCGTTGCCGCCGTCAATTCGGTATGGATTCCCATTCCATTTCGTCATCGGGAGTTCGTCGTAAGGCAGCACGATTAACGCTTGTTTGCGATTGAACCGGTCCGCCAGCAAATCCATCGGCACGTCCAGCCGATGCGAATTCGTCACCGTCCATTCGACCAAATCCATCGGAATTTCTCTGAGGGTACGGATTGAATCTTCTCGGTCGAACTCTTTCGCGCCGCTGCAAGCCCCGTAAATGAAATTCCAGAGCGGACCGCGTTCCGGGCGTTCCACCTGCCAGGCGCGTTCAAGACTTTCCAAATACACTCCGCGGAGCTTCGCGTCTTTTTCGTAAATCAGCAGCGGGTAATACGACAGAAACGCCAGTTCATCGTCCGAATGGTTGACGCGGCCCGGGTAGTTGATTTTCTGGTTGCGCGTCAGCAAATGGTAATTGTGCTTGCCGATCAGTTCCTGATACGCCTGTTCGTAACGCGGATTGCCCGTGATGTATTGAGCCGTTCGCAGATGCGCCAGCATGTGCAGCGCGCGTAAACCCAGTTCGTCGGGGTCTTCCCAAATGGCGTCCGGCCCCCACCAACCCCAACGAGTCCGTTTGCCGTCCGTATCAATCAGTTGGTAATTGTTGTTCAAAATGTGATCGGTCATCCGCGTGATGACGCCGCGAATTTTCTGGCGTTCGGCTTCGTCGGCGACCAGGTCGTAATACACCGCGTAGCCGAAATAATGCCCGACGATTTCGTCCGAACTGGTGTCGCCTTTCCAGCGCCATTTGCCGTCGGCTGTGTCGTGCCACTCGCCGTCTTTGGGCTGGATGTCTTCGCCGATTTTGATGATCGAACGCGCGTGAAAGCCCGAAAGGCCAGTGATTTCTTCCAGCCGTAGCATCGCTTCAAAGCCGGCTTTGGCATTGGCGCGTGCGTCGGGAGCTTTGGTGACGGAGTAGCGGAAGGCTTCGGCGGCGACATACATCTGCGTCCACAAACCATCGTTGTCTGATGACACAGTTTTATTAGTCGAAAGATCGCCGGGAGTTTGCAGAATCGAATCTGAAGTCATTCCCCAGCGAACGTGCCGCTTCTGAACTCGCTCGACAAAAGCTTTGGACTTGTCGGCCAGCGTCATTTCTTTGAATTCAATGCGGCTGAAGCCTTTGGGCGTTTCCACCCAGATGACGTCTGCCTTGAATGGAGACTCTAAACCAATCCCCGTGACGTGATCGTCTGGTAACCAGCGTTTGCCTGACCAATACCAACGAACGTCGTTGGTCATCGTGTTGAAAGCAATCAACCCTCGTTTAGTTCCAATCAAAATTGCTCCAGGCTGATCGTCGGCGATTACTGTGACTTCGTTCCACGGCAGCAGGGAGCCTGTGGGAAAAGGGCGAAACGTCCTTTGGCCATATCGTTGAATGATGCCATTGTCAGCGCCAAACAGCTTTTGCGAAGTCAGATAATTCCGTTTGTGGATTTTGACTTGGCCTTTGGTCAGTTGCTTGAACTCTTCTTGGGAATGGAAGGTGCGGATTGGTTGGGAATACTGAGCTTGTGCGTGAACTGTGCCGGAAAGATTGCAAATCAAAAACAAGCACAGGCAGAGCAAAGCCGCTGCCTGTGCTTGAAGCGAACGAAAAATTTTGGATGACATTCAGATTCTCCGATTTGGATGAAGTAGGTTGCCGCAGCATCTTACTCGAATCCCCGCAGAGCCTGAATGCCATAATCTTTGGTTTACAGAATTGGCGTGAATTTTTGCAGTTGGATGACTGCGATGCCTGGTCTGCCAGCGCCGATTGGTGAAATCTGCGGACGCTTCTGGGTTAGCGTGGCTTCGATGTAATAGGCGTTTTGCTGGAAGTTGATTCTGTTGCTGCCGACAAAGATCGAAGTGCCAACGGTTTGATAATTTGCGCTCGGCGTAAAGCTGTCGCTGTTCAGCGTCAAAACCGGCACAGTCGCGCCTGTGTCAATGTTGACTTCGTACAACCGCAATACGATTTGCGCGCGGTCGCCATCGTCACGAATTCTAGCTCTCATTCCCAGATAGGCTCCGTTTTCGAACAAGCCGTCGGTTGCCGTGACATTGTAACGAACGGTGCCCGTGACGGTTTCCAGCGGCAAAGCAGCGGCTGCGAATCCCAAACGTTCCGCTGGTTCGAATGTGTCTGTCGGCAGCGGCGACAGGATTTCGGGAAAGGAAATTGTTGAACCACTCATCACCAGTTTGCTGGTGCTGGATTCGTCAATTGTTCCGGCGGAACCGACTGTCGTCCAGGCTTTGAACCAGGAATCCACGTCGGCGCGAACGGTGGAACTGGCCGCGAGTGTCGTGGTGAGTAAAAGCGCGATGCTTAAAAACAGGCTGAGCGGTTTTGAAAAATGGATACGTGATTTCATTGATACCTCCAAAGTATTGTTGGCTGATGACCGTGTGAAGTTGGTTGTCACAGGAAGGACCCTTCGGGGTTTTGAGTCCCAGGAATTAACTCGTTCAATTAGGTAAGCGAGAAATGACGGGAAAAGCCGGAAGGAAAAATTTCCAGGGAAGAGGTTTCAGAAATTCAACGTGGCACCGGAGTTTCCAGATTTCATTTATCAATTGCCATCGAGGGGAAGCTTCAGGCGATGACAAATGAAAAATCAAAACTGGAGAATGGAAAATTTCAGCTTCAAGTGTGAAGCCCGCCGTTGGGGCTGATGGTTTGGCCGATGATGTAGCTGGATTCGTCACTGGCCAGAAACAGGGCGACGGCGGCGATTTCTTCAGGCTGGCCGATTCGGCCCAGCGGCGTGTTGGCGGTCATCAGCGGGCGAATGTTGTCCGGCAGGTTTTCCAGAATCGGTGTTTCAACCCAGCCCGGAGCGATGCAGTTTACGCGAATACCTTGCGCGGCATATTCCTGCGCGACGCCTTTGGTAAAAGACAAAATGCCGCCTTTGGCTGCGGTGTAAGAGGAACCGCCGGGCAATCCACGGAGCGCCGCGACGGAAGAAACATTGATAACGGCACCGCCTCTGCCTTGCGCCAGCATTCGTTTGATGGCTTCGCGCGTTCCATAAAACGTGCCGCTCAGGTGAACGTGAACCACGCCATGCCATTGTTCGTCGGTCATCAAATGAACCGGGGTCAATTGGCCCGCATTGCCTGCGTTGTTAACCATCACATCTACCGGCCAGCCGCGATCATCAATTGCTTTGAACAATTCGGAAACGGAAGCCGATTGGCTGACATCTGTGGGAACGGCGAAGGCTTCAACGCCTTTGGCTTGAACTTTGCGGAGCGTTTCTTCGCCTTTGGCTTCATTGAGTTCAGCGATGACGACGCGAGCGCCTTCTTCGGCAAAGCGCAGGGCGATGGCGCGGCCCAGTCCTGAGCCTGCACCGGTAATCACAGCGACTTTATCTTTGAGCTTCACGGTGTGTTTTCTCCCGGATTTGATGTGTACAAATTTGGCAAACCGATACTACCACACAGCTTCCATGAGTCCGTTTTGGCAAATTTTGTAAAATTTATTTCGAGTGCTTGCAAATGATTAGTCTGCTACGTAAGATGCCGCTCGCCTGAACGTCAGTATCCCTCACAGGCTCTCAACGCAAAAACGAGCCCAACTTAGATCAAGAAGAACCCCGTACTTCAATTTGTATACTGACGACAGCGGTGAACATTCAAGCGTGACGAACGAGGGCGTCGCGCAGGTTTTGCCCAAACATTCCTTTCATCGCTCTATCAGGCCTTAAACCAAAAAAAGTCATTCTCAATAACTTGTTTTTGAACTTCGTCAGGAGTCCGGGTGGATACCTGCCTGGGCAAATGATTTTTGGTTGGTCTTTTCGATCATAGTTGGCTGGTCGCTTTTTTGACCGGACTCCCATTTAGGTGGTGCCCTGATCGTCACTGTGTCCCTGACTGAAAGCTGAGCTGGGAGATTAATCGAGTTCGGGTATCTGTGAACCGACAGACCGAGCGAATCGTCTGATCCGAAATCCACAGGCAAACGAAATGTCAGGCTGTATCTGACAGTGTGTTCGCGCCTGATAGCTTCGGGTTAGTTCCGAAAACATTGCTGGTGCCATACGCGGGGCATTTTTCTTCGGGAAATGCCGGTGTGATTGTGCTGGTGGACTCCCGTTTCATTTGTTTCCAGGTGGGGAAACAACGCATGCGGACTTCAAACGATCAAGGTAAATCCCAACTTGGGAGAAGAGCCTGGCTGATTATTGCCACTGTTGTCCTGACAGTTTGCCTGGGCCTGGTTCTTCTGCGCGCTTTTTCGCCCATTAGTTCACCTTTTCCACCTGCTGCTTCCAGACTCAAAACGCCAACTCTCAACTCTCAACTCTCAACTCTCAAAAACAATGAAGGCGGAGAATATGCCGAAGTCGTCGCTCGCCAGCGCAATGCTGAGTCCGAAAAGGACGAGGAACTTGAACGGGAACGGGAAGAAGAGATGGAGCGAGAGCGCGAAGAAATGGAGCGCAAGCGCTACGACCAGCCCGGCGAGGCGGCAGAGTATTTGACCAAACGCCGTTTGCCGGAAGGCGAAAAAGAGCTGCGGCCGGAGCTGTATCTGGACGCGCTGGAAAAATCACGTGACCTGCCGCAGTTTTCAACGTTGCAAAATCGTTTGCTGCCGTCGCAGCGTGAATTTGCGAAAAGCGGATTCAGCTTGGCCAATCCTCGATCCGCAATTTTGCAGGGATGGACTTCGCTGGGACCTGGCAACATCGGTGGACGCACCAGAGCCTTGCTGGTAAACCCGCAAACTCCCGATGTGATGTATGCGGCGGGAGTTGCGGGCGGCGTTTGGAAAACCACAGACGCCGGCAAAAGCTGGCAGCCCTTGAGCGATTTGCTGCCCACGCTGTCTGTGTGCGCGCTGGCCTTTGATCCGGCCAATCCGGAAACCATTTATGCCGGAACCGGTGAAGGTTATTTCAACGCCGACGCCACACGCGGCGCAGGAATCTTTCGCAGTTTTGACGGTGGCAATTCCTGGCGGCGCCTGGAAGGAACCGGCACGCCCGAATTTCATTACGTCAACGACATCGTCGTCAGTCCGAACAATTCCAGCCGTATCTATGCTGCAACACGCAGCGGGATCATGCGATCGTTGAATGGGGGCGTGACCTGGACTGTGGTTGTTAACGAACAAGGCAACGGCGGTTGCACAGACCTGGCGATTCGCACCGACCAGACGACGGATATTGTTTTTGCAGCTTGCGGGTTGACGATGAATTTCAGATTTCCGGGCAATACCCAAGCTTCAATTTACCGCAATGACAATGCAGCGGGTTTCGGTTCCTGGGAAGTGGTGTACAGCGAAGCCGGAATGGCCCGCACCAGCCTGGCCATTGCGCCTTCAAACCAGAATGTGATTTACGCCGTTTCTTCGGAAAGCGGGGCTTCGGGAACACCGCACACCTTGCACGGGGTGTTTCGCTCGACGGCCGGTGGCGAAGCCGGATCGTGGGTGAAGGTCAATGACGGACGTTCGTCCAAATTGAATTCGATGCTGTTTACCAATCCCATCTGGGCGTATCAGACTGAATGCCGGTCCACCGGCGCAATCAATCAAACGTATGCGCAGGGTTGGTTTGACAACGTCATCGCGGTTGATCCGTTGAATGAAAACATTGTTTGGGTTGGCGGCATTGACTTGTTCCGTTCCGATGACGGCGGCGTCAATTGGGGAATGGCTTCGTTCTGGGATCAAGCCAAGACCAATCCCAGCCGTTATGCCCACGCGGACCAGCACGCCATCGTTTTTCACCCGCAATTCAATGGCAGTTCCAACCGCCGGATGTTTGTCGGCAACGACGGAGGAATTTTCCGAACTGAAAACGCGCGCGCGCAAACAGCCACAGGAACTCGCGCGCCATGTTCGCCTGGGAGCAGCGGCGTGACTTGGGCTTCGCTCAATGTCGGCTACACCGTGACGCAGTTTTATCACGGAGCACCTTTCCCAAATGGGTCGCGGTATTTGGGCGGGACACAAGACAACGGCGTGGTCACAGGATCGGATTCCGCTGGCGTGAATGGCTGGCGAGAAGTTTTGGAAGGCGATGGCGGTTACGTCGCCGTTGATCCAATTAATCCCAATGTCGTTTATGCCGAAACAACGGGACTTTCGCTGATGAAATCAACCGACGGCGGAACGTTTTTTCGCCCGGCGACAACCAACATTAACAGGGAAGGTTTCGGGTTCATTGTTCCTTTTGTCATGGATCCAAGTGATCCCACGCGGCTTTGGATTGGCGGGTTGCAGCTTTGGCGCACCAAAAACGGAGCAGACACCTGGACACCCGGCAGCGCGCGGCTCAACGGCACTGTGACGGCAATCGCGGTGGCGCAGGACGACGGGAATTTTGTTCTGGCCGGGACTGATCAAGGGAACATTCATCGCACCACCACCGGGCTGAATTCGACCGGTGACACGATTTGGGCCGATTTGCGGCCACGCCAAGCCACAGTTTCTTCAGTGGCGTTCGATCCGACGAATCGCGATATTGCGTATGCAACCTACACGAATTTTAACGGCAAGCATGTCTATCGAACATTGAATGGCGGGCAAAGCTGGAACGCGATTGACCTGACGCTGCCGGACATTCCGGTCAACTGCATCATTGTTGATCCGACAAACCCGCAGCGGCTGTATATCGGCACAGACATCGGCGTGTACACCTCGCCGGACGGAGGCGCGACCTGGGCGGTGGAAAACACGGGCTTTGCGCATGCGCCGGTTGAATGGCTGTCGGTTAGCTCTTTTGGCGGCACAGCTCATCTATTCGCATTTACGCGGGGAAGAGGCGCATGGAGAGTTCCGCTGGGCCAGGTTTGCAGCTACGCGCTTTCCCCGGCCAGCCAGCCGTTTGACGCCATGGGCGGCAACGCATCGGTAACGGTCACAGCTTCCGGCAATGAATGTTCATGGACGGTCGAAAACACCGCGCCGTGGATTACGATCAGCAGCGAACCCAGTGTGCGCGGAAATGGAACCGTGACATATTCAGTCGCGCCAAACAGCGATCCTTCGACTCGACGCGCGGCAATCACCATCGCGGGCAAATCGTTTGAAATCATCCAGGCCGGACTTGCCGTCAGTGTATCAGCTGCCAGTCTGGTGTCAGGCACATTGGCGCCGGAATCCATTGTCACGGCTTTTGGCGCGGGAATGTCGGAAGGAACGGAAGCTGCCAGTGGAAATCAATTGCCGATGAATCTGGTCGGCACAGCGTTGAAAGTTCGCGATCAATCCGGCGTCGAACGGCCATCGCCATTGTTTTTTGTTTCTCCGAATCAAATCAATTACCAGCTTCCGGCAGGCACAATACCCGGACCAGCTTCTGTAATGATCTTCAATGGAACCGATAAAATCTTTAATTGCCAGATTCAGGTTTCCAAGGTCGCTCCGGGACTTTTCACGGCTGACGGCAGCGGCAGAGGCGTTCCCGCAGGACAGGCGTTGCGCTTCAGGGGAGGCGCTTCGCAATCCGAGCCGTTGTTTTATATTGAAGACGGGCGTGTGGCTTCACGTCCGATAGACCTGGGCCCTGATTTGGGAGCCAGTTCCGATCAGGTTTTTCTGGTGCTTTATGGCACCGGATTCCGATTGCGAAGCTCGCTGAATAATATGATTGCCAAAATCGGTGGCCTGACGATTCCGGTTTTGTTTGCAGGCGCGCAAGGGGATTATGCTGGACTTGACCAGGTCAACCTGCAAATTCCCAGATCGCTGATTGGGCGCGGCGAAGTTGATCTTGTGCTGATTGTTGACGGCCAGCAATCAAACGTGGTGCGGGTCAATATTAGGTAGTTCGTCTGACGTGCGAAAAATCCCTCAGTCCAAAACTCTTTCCTGAGTAGGATTCCTCAAACAACCCTCCTTCCTGTTTACACTATTTTTCAAAACCCCTTTATTTCAGGAGTTTTCGGCGATCCGTTTCCTGGAACAATGATTGCACTAGCGATGTGCGAGGGAAATGAAGACGTTCTCTCTTGCGTTGTTCTCTATTTTTTTACCCGATGCCTGCTAACGCGGGCGAAGATCGCAACATGGCATTTACCTGGATCGCAATCATTGCCAGCTTGTTAATGGGCATCGGGGCTCTTCTTATTTTTATTTTCGCAGTCAAACAGGATTACTTCCGCGATCTTGAAGACGCCAAGTATCAAGTCTTTTGGTCAGACTTGGAGGAACTGGTGGAATCTTCAAAGGCGGAGCTGCATACGTTTTCCGAGGAGGATCGCAGCAATGGCAACGGCCAAGAAAGTCCCCGCAACAGAACCTGAACCCACCGAAGGGCAAGTCACACGCCGCCGCATGCTGAACTGGCTATCCAGCTTTGGGCTGTTTGGATCGGCGGTCGTCAGCATTTTTTCCAACCTGGTTTTCATCAAACCGCGAGCGACATACGGCCAACCGAATCGTTTCAGCATCGGCAAGCCGGAAGATTTTCCATCAGGAACCCGCATCACGCTTGGCGAACACAATATCTGTGTTGTGCGCGAAGGCGAAAAGATGTGCGCGATTTCAACCGTCTGCACGCATCTGGGATGCATTGTTTCGACTTCCGAAACCGGCTTTGCCTGTCCCTGCCACGGTTCGCGTTATGACCAGGATGGCAACGTGACCGGCGGTCCCGCACCAAAAGCGCTGCCCTGGTACAAGGTGACGCTTGCGCCAAACGGCGAACTGGAAGTGGACAAAGGCGAGGAAATCACCGCCGGAACTTATTTCAATGCCTGATCCGGTTTGGAGATGAAGACAATGGCCAAGAAAAGCTATTTCAGCGCGCTTAAGGAAATGCCGGCAAACATCTGGCAGTCGGTGTTTCGCAATTCCTTGCCCAGCACCGATCTGGGGCGCTCGCAAACCAGCTTCACGAATTTTTTTCTGCACATACATCCGGTCAAGGTAAATCGGCACACGATCAAACCCTGGTACACGATGGGATTGGGTTTGATCAGCTTTTTCCTGTTCGTGCTGCTGACGATCAGCGGCATCCTGGTGATGTTTTATTACGTGCCTTCGACCGAACAGGCTTACGACCGAATGCTCGATCTGCGCGGATCGGTCGCCTTCGGAACCTTTCTTCGCAATATGCACCGATGGGCTGCGCACGGAATGGTCGCCGTGGTCTTTTTGCATATGTGCCGCGTGTTTTTCACCGGTTCGTACAAAAAGCCGCGCGAGTTCAACTGGGTCATCGGGGTCATATTGTTTTTGCTGACGCTGTTTTCCAGTTTCACCGGATATTTGTTGCCCTGGGATCAACTGGCCTTCTGGGCGATCACGGTTGGCGCTTCCATCGCAGGTTACGCGCCCGTGGTCGGCAAAAGCATTCAATTCATTTTGCTCGGCGACACGAACGTGGGGCAGGAAGCCTTGCTCCGGTTTTACGTGCTGCACATCGCCGTGCTGCCGTTGTTGGTGACTTTGCTGGTTTCAATTCATTTCTGGCGCATTCGCAAAGACGGCGGATTGTCACGCCCTGAAGAAGCGGACGAAGCAGAGAAAGCCGAATCGCTGGGCGATTGGCCGAAAGAGTTGGATGTTGCATCCGCGCCTGCGCTCGAAACTGCGCCTGCCGTCGCGGGCACCAACGGAGTAGGGATCGAAAAGAAACGATACGGCATTCAAGGCCTGGTTCGCGGCCCCTTTACCAAGGTCGGCAACGTGCCGGACAAATCCGTGTTCAGTTGGCCGAACCTGTTTATGGCGGAGCTTTTCGTGTTCGTGGTGACGGTGGCAGGAATCTTGGTGGTGTCGTTGCTGTTCAATGCCCCGCTGGAAGAACCGGTCAACATTGCGCATCCGCCGAACCCTGCAAAAGCGCCCTGGTACTTCCTGGGCTTGCAGGAAATGGTTAGTTATTCAGCGTTCTGGGGCGGCGTAGGCATTCCGACGGTGGAAGTATTGATTCTTCTGCTGGTCCCGTATCTGGACAGAAATACAAAAGGCGTTGGCCGATGGTTTGCGAAAGAGCGGTTGCTGGCCAACACGCTGTTCCTGATTTTCGTCATCGTCAATATCGCTTTGATCATCATCGGCACATTTTTCCGTGGGCCGAATTGGGAGTTTGTTTCTCCCTGGTAACAGAAATAAGGATGAAGGCAGAAGGATGAATGATGAAGAACATCCTGCTGCGATCAGTATCATCCTTCAACATTCCGCCTTCATCCTTTTGGAGAGGAAGTTATGCGCCTGGCTCTAGCCATTGCGAGTTTCGTGATTCTGGTAGTTCACGGGCTTGTCTTCTACAACCAGTTTTTTCACAAGTGGGAACGCCACCAGACGGCGTATTTCGATCAGGCGCGCGCGATGGCCAAAACCGACGCCGAGCGCGCTGCATTGGAAGGCCGCAACCCGCGCATCGAGCAAATTCTCGTCACGGCGTTTGGTGAAAAGCGCGTTGATCGCTGCACCACATGTCACATCGGCAACGACGATCCGCGTTTCAAAGATCATGCCCAGCCGCTGCGGTCGCATTCTTTTTCCGAAGCATTGGGCGACCGAATGGTCAATGGCCAGTGGGAACGCCGCCACAAGTTTTCAGATTTCGGCTGCACGGTTTGCCACGATGGACAGGGAAGGGGACTCGACACCTTCGACGCGCACGGGGAAGACCATTATTGGCCGTCGCCGATGTTGGGCTACATCACGCAAAACTGGCGCGCCGATTACAAATCCAAGCTGAAACACAAAGATTTCATGCAGGCCAACTGCGCCCAGTGCCATACGGAAGAAACCTTCAAAAGCACGCCGCTTGTTGCGCAGGGCCGCCAGCTCTTTTTCGAGAAAAACTGTTACGGCTGTCACAAAATTGAAGGATTGTCCTCTGGAACACTGGGGCCGGAACTGAGCGAAACGGGCAAGAAATTCAAGCTTGATTATCTGTGGGAATCCATCGTCGAACCACGGGCCAACAGCGCCACGTCGTTCATGCCGAAATTCAGCTTGAGCGACGAAGAGATCAAAGCATTGGTCGTTTTTTTGAAAAGCCGGCGCGGCATCAATTTTTCGGAAACCTCACTGGATCGTTACCGGGCAAGTTTGAACAAAGGCAAACCGAGCCAACCTCTTACAGCCACTGCGGAGACTACTCCGGCGACTGAGCCGGCACTGAGCGGATCGTTGGTCGCTTCAGGGGAGAAACTGGTCAACGACCGCTCGTGCCTGGCCTGTCACAAGCTTGGCAATCGCGATGGCGGCATTGCGCCAGACCTTTCGTTTGAAGGCCTGATCAAGGATGAAACGTGGACAATGGCCCATTTCCGCGACCCTCGCTCGCGGATTTCCGATTCGATCATGCCCACGTTCAACTTCCCGGATTCCGAATATCAGGCGATGACGGCTTATCTGATGAGCTTGAAAACGCCGCCACCGCTTGGCGATCCGTCTGGGATTTTCTCCACGCTTTGCGCGCGTTGCCACGGCGATTTGGGCAACGGCAAAGGCCCAATCGCGGTTTACCTTGACCCGTATCCGCGCGACCTGACCAAAGCTGGATTTATGAGCAGTAAATCAGACGAGCGGTTGATCGGCTCGATCAAGAACGGCGTTGCGGGAACTTCGATGCCTGCCTGGGGGCGCGTGCTGAGCGATGACCAGATTCGCGGAGTGCTGGATCACATACGAAAAAATTATGTGAAAGAGCCTGTGCGCCAGCTTAAAGGCCGGCAAGTTCCGGACACCAATCCGATTGCAGCGGACGATGCTTCGTTGAAGCGCGGTGAACAGTTGTTCATGCAACGCTGCACGGGTTGCCACGGCAAGAAAGCGGACGGCAAAGGCCCGAACTCCCTGGACATGCAACCGCGCCCGCGCAATTTGCGGAATACGGACTTTCTGAATTCTGTCAGCGACCGCCGCCTGTTTGAATCCATTCTGTACGGAGTCCAGGGCACGGCAATGCCGCCCTGGGTGGATTACGGCCTGACGCAGAAAGATGTCGGCGATCTGGTCAATTACTTGAAGAGTTTCAACAAGAACAAAAATAAGCAGTAACAAGCTTGGAATCCCGCCGGGCGAGTGGGTTCGCTTCTTGGCGGAGGTAGTGGCTCAACGAAGGCGGGATTCCAACTCAACAAAACTCCAAACCGGAGGCGTTATGTATATCGAAGCAACTACGAAAAGCGCGGGCGAAATTCCCGTCTCAGAAGCCGCGCGCTACAACGAATCCCTTCATCAGGACACAACCGCAAAACTGTTTCTGGTCAGCTCGATTTCCTATTTTTTCATCGTCGGCATCGTAGCTTTAATGATTGCGGCCAAATTTGTTTGGCCGGAGCTGCTGGGAACGGTTCAGTACCTGACTTACGGACGGCTGCGCCCGTTGCACGTCAACGGCATGCTGTTCGGCTGGTTGCTGGCCGCGGACATGGGCTTGATGTATTACGTCGTGCCGCGTCTTTGCGGGGTGAAGTTATGGAGTGAAAAGCTGGGCATTGCCACGGCGGTAATCTGGAACTTCATCATTCTCGGCGCAGTGGTTTCAACCATCATGGGATGGAATCAAGGCTGGGAATACGCCGAACTGCCCCTGCCGTTGGATGTCTTGGTCGTTATCGCGTGGGTAATGTTTGGCGTGAATATGTTCGGCACGGTCATTACCCGAAAATACACTCAAATGTACGTGACCATCTGGTATTGCCTGGGCACGGTTCTCTGGACGGCGTTCGTTTATTTGACCGGCAATTTTGCTGCGTTGTTTGCGACTGGCGTCAACCAGGCCAACCTGAACTGGATGTACGTTCACAACGCCGTCGGTTTGATTTTTACGCCGGTCGGTCTGGCCATTGCGTATTACTTCATCCCGAAAACCTCCAACAACCCGCTGCACAGTCACAAACTTTCAATGGTCGGTTTCTGGTCGCTGGCGTTCGTGTACGTCTGGACAGGCGCGCACCACATGCTGCACGGACCGATTTCGCAATGGCTGCAAACCATTGCCATCGTCTTTTCGGTGATGCTGCTGGTTCCCGTGTGGGCGGTTGTTTACAACTTTTTTGCCACGATGCGCGGCCAATGGGATCAGATGCGTGACAATGTGCCGCTGAAATTTTTGATGACCGGCGTTGTCTTTTACCTGCTGACCTGTTTCCAGGGGCCGATGCACAGTTTGCGTTCGGTCAACGCGATTGTTTCCAAAACCGACTGGATTCCGGGGCACGCGCATATGGCCGTGCTGGGCGCGTTTTCATTCTTTGCCATCGCAGGTTGCTATTACGTAGTGCCGCGCATCTTCCGCCGCCAACTGTTTTCCGATTCGCTGGCCAACTGGAGCTTCTGGCTGCTTCTCATCGGTGGCGTGGGCTTTTTCGTCACCTTGTGGCTGGGCGGATTCTGGCAGGGATGGCAATGGAACAATCCTTCGATTCCGTTCATTGACACCGTGGTCGCATTGAAGCCGGTTTGGATCGTCCGCTTCTTTTCCGGCGTGCTGATGTTCGGCGGCATCGTGGCGTTCGCCTACAACATTCTGGCGACAATGATTGGTTCCGGAAGCGAATCGAACAAGATGGCTGCGGCGAATGCCTAAGCTGAAAGAAGGAGAAGAATTATGTTACGCAAAGCTGATTACAGCGCCCCGATTTTTGTCGCCGCCGCTCTTATCTTGTTTTTCATCGGCGGGTTGCTGACGACGGTTGTGCCGCCGATTGTGGACAAGAGCTGGGCGAAACCCTTCGACAACAGTGATGCCAGCAAAGGCGTCACCGGAAAATTACAACCTTACACTGAACAACAACTGCGAGGACGCGCCGTGTATGTGCGTGAAGGTTGCTGGTATTGCCATACGCAACAAACCCGCACCTTGCTGGCCGACACAAAACGCTCCGGCTGGCGCGGCGTGGATTCGCCAGTTTCAACACCTGATGAGTTTGTGTACGACAGCCCCCACCTGTTCGGAACCAAACGCACCGGTCCGGACCTGTCGCGTGTGGGCGGAAAGTACGATGAGCAATGGCATCGTGCTCATTTCCGCAATCCACGCGATCTGGTTCCGGGTTCGATTATGCCGCCGTATCCCTGGATCGTCGAAAACGAAGAGGAATTCCAGGCAGTGGTCGCTTATCTGCAAACACTGGGTCGCGCCAAGAACTGGCGTCCTGATAACGATTACGAAAAGTAAGGAGAAGGGCCATGCGAGATTATGGGTATCCAAGCGTGTTTTTCGCTTACTTCTTCTTTGCGCTGTTGGTGGCAGGCGCGCTGTTTTTCCTGATTCGCTCGGTCAAAGACGGTTACTGGAGCGAAAAGAGCGAAGACGCCAAATATCGAATGCTGGAAGATGAAGACCCGACGGCAAAAAGAAGACCTGCCGAAGAATTGAGGAGACGGTTATGAGCGACAACAACAAACAAGAAATCAAGGAATACGCCGACGGCTGGATTACCGAGCGAAAAGGAACCGAAGTTCCCACGTTTTTGAAGGTGGCTTACATCTTCATCATCGGCGGATGTGCAACTTACTTGATCGTTTTCATGAATGGTGAAGTGAACCACGCCGACCGTGGCGCGCTGGTGCAGGCGTTTAATGCCGCGACGCATTCGTCTCCGGCGTTGATGTATGCCATTGCCGCCCTGATCGTGATTTATCTGGTTATCTTGATCAGCTTTGTGTTTCGGAAATTCCACGAAGACTAAAAACTTATGCCGCAAGACAACTTGCAATTTGAGCTCGCTGATCCATCGTCCGCCGATTATTGGATGAAGATGGTCAAATGCCAGGACGCTTGTCCGGTGCATACGAATGCCTGCGGGTACGTGACGGCGATTGCCGAAGGACGCTACGAAGAAGCCTACAAGATCGCGCGCGCGACCAATCCATTTGCTTCCATTTGCGGACGGGTTTGCGGCGCGCCTTGCGAGGTGAATTGCCGTCGTGGCGATCTGGATTCACCGATTACAATTCGCGCGCTGAAACGATTTGTCAACGAACAGTTCGGCCCTGAATCCGGTGATTTTACGCATTACCACGCGGGCGCGAATGAACGCATGCTTTCGCCCAATCGCGGCGATTTTGAGCGAATCGCCGTCATCGGAGCGGGCGTTTCCGGCTTGACCGTTGCCCACGATCTGACCCGGCTGGGTTACAAGGTCACTGTGTTTGAAGCCAATTCCGATCCGGGCGGCATGTTGATGGTCGGCGTTCCGATTTACCGATTGCCGCGCGAATTGGTCAGAGCCGAAATCAACGCAATCCTTTCGATGGGCGTCGAGCTGAAATGCAACATGAAGCTCGGACGCGATTTCACGATCAAGAGCCTGCGCGAAGAAGGTTACAAAGCGATCTTCCTTGGTGTCGGTTTGCCGAAAGGCCGCAAGCTGCCGTTGCCGGGAAGCGATACGCCCGGTGTGTTCGACGGCCTGGAATTTCTGAAGGCGTTCAACGAAGGCAAGCCGATGGAGCTTGGTAAAAAGATCGTCGTCATTGGCGGCGGCAACGTTGCGTTTGACGTCGCGCGTTCAGCCGTCAGACCCAGGGCTGTGGAAATGGCAGACGCCAAATCCGACATGGAACGCACCGAACGCATTGCGTATGACGTGGCGCGTTCGGCTTTGCGATTAAGCGGCGATAAAGAAGTTCATCTGGTTTGCCTGGAAGACCGCCACGAAATGCCCGCCGACGAAATCGAAATCGTCGAAGGCGAGGAAGAAGGCGTCAAGCTGCATCCTGCGCGCGGCCCACGCGAAGTGCTGCACGAGAACGGCTATGTCACAGGGCTGCGCACGGTCAAATGTGCTTCGGTGTTCGACGCTGCCGGAAAATTTAACCCGAAGTTTGATGAGTCGGTTGTAGAGGATATTGAAGCCGACACGATCATGTTCGCCATCGGTCAGACTTCTGACCTGACGTTTCTCAACGATGAGGACGGCGTGGAAACCGAACGCGGATTGATCAAGGTTGATCCGGAGACTTACCAAACGACCGCGCCGGATGTGTTTGCCTGTGGCGACATCGCGCACGGCCCGCGTCTGTTTATTCACGCCATCGCTTCGGCCCAAATTGCTGCGCGCTCTATGCACGATTACCTGCGCGGCACACGGACGGATGTCGTGGTTCGCAAACGATGGCTGCCCGCCGAGTACACAATGACGCCAGGTTGGGAGCAGTTGAAACGGCACAACCCGCCTGCGCTGGAAGCAGAACAACGTGCCGCCACCCTGAACATCGTCGAAATCAACTTTCCGGAAACGGAGGCTCGCCAACAGGCGGCTCGGTGTTTGCGCTGCAACATCAACACAGTGTTTGACACTTCCATCTGCATCGCTTGCAACGGCTGCGTGGATGTTTGTCCTGAAAACCTGATCAAACTGGTTGGGTTGGCCCAACTTCGCCAGGATCCATTCCTGATGAAGCTGGCTTCGGAATCGGCGGGCATTTCGGCAGAGGATTTGCAGGGGTACAGCAATGAAGAGTTACAGGAACTCGGCGCGATTATGTTGAAAGACGAATCCACCTGCATTCGCTGCGCAATGTGCGCTTCGCGCTGCCCAACGCAGGCGATCAAGATGAAGCGATTCGATTTTTATCGCGAATGCGTGACGATCAACGCGCCGAACCCGAAGATCAAGCAGCACAGTTATTCGCCGTTTGTGCAGATTTCCGCAGGTTAAGGTGGTTCAACTGGGGAAATCTCCCCGAACGGCGACAAAACAAGGCGATGTCGGCAATCGAGTTTTCAATTATTTTCGGTCTTGGTCTGGTCAGCAGCCTGCACTGCATTCAGATGTGCGGACCTGTGGTTGTTTCGTTCAGCCTATCCTTAAGCCATCGTAAAGCAAGTCAGCAAGCATTCGCACATCTGGCATACAACGTAGGAAGAGTGGTTACCTACGCCCTCCTGGGAGCAGTTGCAGGCCTGACCGGCCAGGTTTTTGACCTGGCTGGCCATCTGGCAGGTGTTGAAAACATTGTCGCTATTGCCGCTGGAGCGTTGATGATCCTTGCCGGATTGTTGATGCTCGACCTGCTTCCTCACGGATTTCTGAAACGCTTCGACCCGCTTCTGTTCACTTCCAAGTTTCTCAAACCTTTGGGCAAACGCATTTCCTCTCCGACCATCGCCAGCAAATTTGCACTTGGCTTGATGCTGGGGTTTT
>CAYLJQ010000032.1:0-21718 GCA_964383955.1 uncultured Heliomicrobium sp.
GGGGTCGTTCACATCTGCCCAAACCACGCTCAAAGGGTTTTGGCAAAAATCGCTGATCTGATCCGGATTGTCGGATTCGCAAAAGGTGAGTGAAGAGCGATCTAAAACTAAAGAGGAGATCATGGTAAGGAGGTCATTCGTTGGACGAGTGCATGAATTTGCCTCCGCCTATTACGTCGTCCAGCGCACGCAAACGAATCTTTTTCACCTGGTTGATTTTTTCCACCAAGGGTTCGCGGTAATCGAATGGAATGCCGCGACTGGCCGTGTCCAAATTGCGCGACTGTCTGAAGATGGCCTGCTCGATTTTCTTCAAGCAGTTGGTCCGGGCTTTGCTCTCTGTGTCGGGGAGTTTGCGGGTGTAATCGTCGGCATAAATAATCAACGAAGCGTACACATCAACGTCTTCGACAGCCGATTCATATTGGCCTGCCTGAACGTTCTTGATGGCATTGCCCAGTCTTCCATCGGAAATTTTCAGTGTGGCTTCGACATGCGATTTTGGCTCGGTCTGCTTGAGGATGCTCTGGACTTCGTTTTCGTTTAGCTGTTTGGGCAAAGCCCGGTCATCGGCTTTCTTTGTTTGGCCGATTGCCAGCGTCGCAAGCGAGAGAACCATCAGAAAATTGAAGATCGTTTTGTACTGCATAACAATTCTTCCGATCGGGGAACTGTCCAGGGTTAAAAAAGCGACGTCAAAATAACACTGCCGCCTTGCTGCTGCCAGTCATTATTTATTGGCCTGGGTTTCAGCCAGATCGCCAATGAAGGGCAACTTGAACATCTGTCCTTTGTAAGCCTGAAACATGGACCAGCCGGTTCCCGCCAGCCAAATCAACGAATGCAGGTTGGATAACGCTCGCTCCACACGCCAAGGCAGCGGAATGCCTAAAATTCCAATCACGATGCTCAGGATAAACAACGCAATGGCAAAGAAAATTGCCTGATACGCATGAAAACGGACGAAGCGGTCTTTGTTGTAAGGCGTCAGCACCAAAAACAGAATGCCGGTTACCAGCAACAACGGATAACAGAGCATACCGGCGACATTAGGTTTCAGGTCTGCGCCGGAAGTTTGCGGTTGATACATGGGTTGATACGGCGCCTGGCCGTAACCGGGTTGTTGATACTGCTGTTGGTAATTTGGCGGCGTCTGGTAATTCGGCTGTTGATAATTCGGCGGCGGCGCAGTTTGGGGCTGAGTCGGCAACAGTTGCGTGCCGCATTTGTTACAAAACCGCGCGGTTTCGGCCACTTGCGCTCCGCACTGAATGCAGTATTTGGTCATAAACTTGTCTCCTTTTCAGAACGTCTGTCCGAATCGAATATGAATTGCACCACGCGGTTGTTGCAAAAAAGCGCCCGGAACGCCAGGAACAGCAAAGGAAGTCGGATTCAGCAAAAAGCCATAATCCACTCCCACAGGCCCCAGCGGAGTGTTGAATCGCAGACCGGCGCCAATCGTGTGCGTCATATTTTGCCAGCCAAAGTCATTGATGCGCCGGAAAACATTACCTAAATCGTAAAAAGGCACAAGTCTAAGCCGTTGGGTTAGCGGGTAACGCATCTCGAAATTGAAAACGGCCAGGGCGTCGCCGCCTACCGGAATCAGCGTTGGCAAAACAAATGGCTGGCCGGGTTTGGGTTTTTGTGTTGAATCGAACAGGACGTCTTGCGGCCCTGCGGTTTCAAACCGGAAGCCTCTAAGCGTGGTTGCGCCGCCGGAAAAGAATCGTTCGCTGATTGGCAAACGTCTTTCACTGTCGCTGATCAGGCCATCGTTGTTGCGGTCGGTATCGCGATAAGTATCGGCGATGCCAATGCGTGCGGAAAACGCAAACGTCGTCCCGCCCAGAAGCGGCGTGAAAGACGCGAAAGTTTTGTAGCGCTGGTACGATCCGAAAAATTTGTTGAACGATTCATTTCCGCCCAGGAACTTCGACGCAATGGAATGATCGAAACTGATTAACTGGCCACGCGACGGATTCAGCACGTTATCGCGTGTGTCATGCGTGAAGCCAAAGGAAAACATTCCCAGCCGAATGGCTTGTTCATTGCGCGTGATTTCAGTTTCGGGCAGGTTCTGTTCGTTAAACAATTTCGCCCGCTCCAGGTTGTAGCGGAATCGCAGCGACGTGCGGTCGTTCAACTTGCGCTCTGTCTGAATAAACGCAGCGAACCGGTTCAAGCCGAATGGCTGGCTGTTGGGCACATCTTCGCGAGCGCCGCCGGGGTCACTGACATCACGAATTTGCCGCTGTCGTGTGAACGGAAGCAGGTTGCCGTTGCGGTCGTAAAAAAACGAAATCGTTGTCGGCCAACGCGTCCCGAATGGCCGCAAATCCGTGAAGGCAATTTGCGCAAACTGTTCGCGCCGGCTGCCGCGCAATCGCAAACTGAGCGAATCCAGCGAACCGCCCAGATTGGTGTTTGCAATTTCCATCGAACCGCGCACGCCGTCATCCGTGGAATACCCCAAACCGTAAACGAACAGCAGCGGCTTGGCTTCGGTCAGGTTGACGGTGACTTTATGGGTTATTCCATCAGCCCCTGGCGTAGGGCTGGCGGAAGGCTCCACGCGAATGGCTACTTCACGAAAAGCGTTTGTGGAATAAAGATCGCGTTGCGTTTTCGCCAGCTTGGTGGGGGTTAACACATCGCCGGGTTTGAAATCGAAATATCGCCGTATCCAGCCATGACCGGTTTTGGTCGTGCCTTTGATGTCAACCTGGCTGACGATGGCGCGTGAACCTTCAGTAATTTGATAAACAAGCTGCACGCTGTCTTCATCCAACTCGAAAATCTGCAACTCCACAGTCGCGTCCATGTATCCGTTTTCAGCATACAGTTGTTTGATTGCCTGAGAACCCAGCCGTGAACGCGTCAGCGAAAATGCTTCGTCTTTTTGAATCGGCACAACTTCGCGCAATTCACTGGCTGGCAGGATCGAATTGCCGCGCAACACGACGTCGGCGACATCCGACTGCGAACCTTCTTCAACATCGAAAATGATGATCAAATCATCATTGTCCGGTTTGACGGCCAATCGTGATTTCACGCGCGCGTTGCGGAAACCCACGTCCACCAGATAGCGGCGAATGTATTCTTCGTCGCTGTTCAATCTGGAACTGCTGGTCAGGCCACGCACTGTGCCGCCGATGAACGGGATGTTTTTCAAAAACGGAATGCCGCCGACTTTGCTTTCGATTTGAGATTGCAGATCAACGCGAATGTCCTGCCAGCGGATCAGCTTGGTTCCTTCGATGCGAATTTCTTTCAAATCGTAAAGCAGGTTTGGCTCGACGTCGTACAGTACCCGCAAATCTTTGCCTGGCGCGCAATCCACCGGCTCGCATCGCCAGGCGACATCGGCAAAAAAGTAGCCTTCTTCCTGCAAATACTCTTTCAACCTTCGCTCGCCCAATCGGGCCAGCGAACGGCTGAAACCCTGGTTCATCACGGGCAACAATTCTCGCAGCTTATTCGAATCCAGCTTTAAATCGGGAATGGGACTGACTTTGACCTGCGCTGCCGGAAGTTTCGCGCGTGCGGGTGCCGCTGTGGAAGCGGTTGAATTGCCGGAATTGACATCAGGTGCCGGGGCGACGAAGCCCAGTGAAAATCGCTGGCGACCACGAAGTTCAATTGTGAAAACGCCTTCGCGAATGCCCTGCCGCGCTGCGCTGCCGCCCTGTGTATACGTTGCCAGCGCAGAAAACCGATTGGAAAACGTGTATTCGGCCAGCGCGGTTTGATCCTGTTCAGTGGCAAGGTTGGTCGAATAACTTAGATAAAAGTTTCGCGACAGTTGCTGTCCAACGGTCAGGCGTGCTGCAGGGTTGGCATTGGCGCGAAGCACTGGATCAATCTGGAAGCGGCTTAACCCCAATAATTGTTCGGTCGGTTTGGAAATGAAGCCCGATGATAACAAGGACGCTGCCGCTCCCACGCCTGCCGTGGGCAATCCCTGGCTGCCGATGGTTCCGGTTTCGGTGCGGCCCGTAGTAATCAACGAGATGATTTCATCGCGCGTCAGTTGCGGTTCAGCGCGCAATTTCAACTGAATGGCATCCGTTCGCCCGGACATATCCAGATAAACGTGATAGCCGCTGATGTCTGATTCGGCCACCAGATTCAATTCCGGTTCAGCGCTGCCCGCAGGCAGATCCAGAAACCCTCTGGTGATTTCGTACCGCTGGCCGCGAAACCGCACGGAACCGCTTTCGGTTTCGATTCGTCCCTCAACATCCGGGTCGCTAAGCGTGCCGCTCACATCGAAATTTGCCGAACCGACCGCGTTGATTTGCTCGCCGCGCAGCAGCAAAGAATCGCGCGCTTGAACTTGTATATCCAAACTGATCGGCGGAATAAAAGATTTTTGCGCGCTGCCGCCGCCAGCAGAAAAATCACCGAAAGCCAGATTCGCGTTGCCGCCGCCAAGCAAATTATCCAGGTCAATTCTGGTTTCATATTCGCCCAGCGGAACCTGAATGGTGCCGGCTAGAGTTTGTTTTTCCGGCGTTCCCGTCAACGTTAGTGTGCCGTTTACCGTTGCCGTGAATTCGTCATAAAAGATTTCGGAATTAACCGCCCGTATGTCGAATTTCCATTCCGAAGGCCGCAGCTCCACCAGCTTCATGCCGCCGCTGATGTCCAGCGAACCGTCGTTGGCTTCGGCAGTGAAATTTTCGACGGTTAATTGATCGCCCGACAGCTTGATGCGGCCTTTGCCGTTGGAAACAAAAATCGGCAGATCGCTGGACGAAAACCCAAACGCGCTAAAATCCAGCGCCCCGTTCAACGAAGGTTTTTCCGCCGTTCCTGCCAAATTGGCCGCGATGTTGACTTCGCCAAATAACGCCAGTCCCTCAACGATGCTTGGTAAACGGTCAAGGCTGGCTTTGCCGCTCAACTCAAAATTCATCGCCGCTTCATCTTTCAATCCAATTGCGCCGCCTAAACCAAGGTCAATTCCCGCTCCTGAAATTTTGGTGGAAGGAAGTTTTATCTGCGAATGATCCAGCGAAATCGTCAGCGGAGTCGGTATGGTGATGGGGCTGTCCAGCACATCCAGGTTGATGGCCGTCAACGTTAAACTGCCGCTGAGCAGATCAGCGGTGGCTTTGCCTGTCGAATCCGCTGTCGGGCCTTCAATGTGTAGTTTGCCGCTGATGGCGCCGCGCAATTGGCCTTTCAGGTCCGGCAGAAACGTTGCGATCACCGGCGACAAATCCAGTTCATTCAAATCGCTTTCAATCACCACCGGACGGCCAGGTTTGCGAAGTTCGATGTTGGCTTTTACGGTTTCGGGTTTGAAGGATTTGTCATTGGTGACGGTCGCCAGAATGCCAGTCACCAGTTCCGCGTCAATTCTTCCGCCGGGGCTGGTGTGCGCCGTCAATCGCAATTCGCCCGTGTCGCGACCGTTGATGCGGACATTTTTGCCAATGGCCGTCAATTCCAGTTTGAAGCTTTCCCAGTCCAGTTCCGGCTGTTTGCGATTTTGATCGGCTTTGTTGATTTTGCCGATGATTTGAAAATTGGCGTCGGCCAGTCCTTCGACGGTTGTGTTTTTCAATTCAAACGATTCGGCGATGCTGTCCAGCGCTACTTGATCGGCTTTCCCTTGCGCCTGGAAAACATAATCTTTCAGATGGAAACTTCCTGTTGCAGTCAGATGCGATTTCAACAGTTGAACTTCCAACAACTCCAGCAGCGCTTGTTCACCATCAAATTTCACATCGGCAGTGGCCAAGCTGGCGTCTTGCCCGGCAATTTTGCCTTCGGCCAGGCTGAGTTTTGCCGAACCTCTCAGCGCGCCGGGCAATCCCGTCAAACTGGCGTTGCCGGAAATGTCTCCGCTAACGAAATCGCCTGCGTCCGGCAAACCCGTGGCCGCCAGAATTGTTTCCAAACTGATTCGGTTGATGGTGGCTTCCAATGTTCCGGTTTCGGCATTTGGATCCAGCGGAGCAAACAGGTCGAATGTCGCAGAGCCTCCGTTCAACGCAGTGATCGAACCTTTTTCGATCTTTAGCTCTCTGGCCGAAGCAACAATGTGGCCGGACAACGCGCCAATCAGCGCGTCACGCAAACCCACCGTTGCCGCATTCACATGGCCTTCCAAAGTTCCGTCGTCCAGTTTGCCGGTGATGCGGCCATCGAATTTCAATTCGCCAATCAGTTGCGGTTCGTTTTCGATGATGAATGGACGAGCGAGTTCAATGGAGCGCGCAATTTGAACAAGCTCTTCGGCCTGCGATGAAGTCAGCGAAACACGCAAATCTGATTCGCCTTCGTAACTGAGTTTGCCGGTCGCCGTCACCTTGCTGGCAGTGGTTGAAAGTTGCGCCTGATCGAAATTGAACATGCCACCGGAAGCGGTGATCGCCACGTCGCCCGTCAGCGGGACGGCGTCCGTTGTCTGGTTCGATTGGCCTTCAAAATGCGCGGCGATTTTGCCGTTCAGCGTGCGCAGGTTTGCACCGACAAAACTCAAATCGGCAGTGCCTGAAGTTTTGCCGCTGATTGGCGCATCTTTGACCTTGAAAGCCGCCAAGGCGCCAGCCGTTTGAATGTCCGTGAAGCTGCCTTTGACGTGCTGCGCCGCGCCTTTCGCGACCGGCCACGTGTATTCCGCTTCCGCCGTGCCGCCAAGCGCGCTGGCTTTGATGTCGGTCAGTTTTAAGGCGGTGTTGTCGAACAAGGCTTTGGCCGAAGCATTCGTAAATTCGATTCCGCTGATGATTCCGCCGGGCAAACTGGCGGCGGCGGTAACGTCATATTTGCTGCCTTGAATCTTGGTTGCGACGTTATTCAGTTTCAGATTGGAGAGCTTGCTGTCAGACCATGAAACGGCGGCAACAGTCGCTGCCGGAGCGTTAAACTTCGATTCAGTTTCTTTGCCGTTCAGTTTGATTTCGCCTTTGATGTTTCCCGCCGCAATGCCGCTGACCAGAACATTGTCCAGCCCGACAGACTGAACGTTGGCGCGGCTGGCGGTAAGCTTTAGAGTGTCGCGGGTGCCGTCCACGCTGACTTGAGGAAGCTGAACTCCACGCAGCCTGGTGTTTTCGACCAGCAATTCTCCGGCGCTGACGCTGCCATTGAATTTATATGTTTGGCCTTCGCCTTCCAGTTTGCCATTGGCGGCAACCGCTCCGCGCATGCCAATTTGCTGAGACGCAAAGTTCGCCAATTGTTCCAGGTTCAGGTTCGATTCAATGTCAAAGTTATACCGCACCGTTTGGAAGTCTACGACTTTGCCTTTGGCTGCCACATCGCCCAAATCGGAATTCAGTTGCAACTGTTCAACTTCAATTCCAGTGGGTGAAGCCTTTGCCGTCAAAGAAAGTTTGCTAAGTTTCGATTCGCGGTTTTCGATCAGGACGCGGCCAGATTCAGTATCAAGTTGCAGGTTAAAAAGTTGGGCTTGCTGTGCGTCCGGCTGAGCCTGGATTTTCATCCCCGTCAGGTCGGCTTCAATGTTGCGCTGGCGATCTTTGTAATGAACAGCCGTATTGGTCAGTGCTGTCAACAACTGTGTTGTGTCGAATTTTAGTGTTTCGGATTTCGAAGGCGCTCCGTGAATGCCAACCAGATTGCTGCGACCCTGTTCATCAATTTCCAGAAAAACTTCTGCGCCATCCAGATTCAAATTGCTGATGACGACTTCGCGGCTCAGCTTCAGCGCATACAAGTCAATGATCTTGGTTTTGACCTCAATGTCTTTGACCGTAACGATCAACTGGCCGGTTTGCTGGTTGTACACCTTCAAATCTTTCAACCGGGCGGTTTCCGCATCCCAGGCAAATCCGAAGCTGCCGATTTCTCCGCGCAAACCGAATTCGACCAATTTCTTTTTGATCTCGTTGGCGACGTAGTTGTTGAACTTTTCCGAACGCAGCCAGCTCAAAAAGCCAAACAAAGCCACAGCGCCAACCACAATCAGGCACGCCAAAGCCACGGCGGCTTTTTTGCGCCATCGGCGTCGCGGTGGTTGAGCTGTTGTGGTGGATTGCTCCTTCGGCATTTGATTCCCGGATTGAAAAAGGATTCGACAGCAAGATCGAGGGGATGCCCTATTGTTTACAAAGCTGGGGTTATGAGCAAGTCACCCAGATTGCGGAGCGCGAATCGCGGATTGAACTGGTATGAGCTGCGAACGGATTGCTGTAAACTCCGCGCCTTGAAATCCGCAATCTGAAATCCGCATTCCGCAATATGAAGAGAATCATCATCGGCACCGCCGGTCACATAGATCACGGGAAAACTTCGCTGGTCAAAGCCTTGACCGGTGTGGACGCTGATCGCCTGAAAGAAGAAAAAGAGCGCGGCATTACCATAGACATCGGCTTTGCCGATTTGACCGTCGGCGACACGCATTTCGGTTTCGTGGACGTTCCGGGGCACGAACGCTTCGTCAAAAACATGCTGGCCGGAGTTCACGGCATTGATCTGGTGATGCTGGTTGTTGCCGCTGATGAAGGAGTCATGCCGCAAACGCGCGAGCATTTCGACATTTGCCGATTGCTGGAAGTCAAAGCCGGATTGGTCGTCATCACCAAAACCGATATGGTCGAAGCGGAGTTCGCCGAACTGGTTGAAGCCGAAGTCTGCGAATATGTTGCCGGTTCGTTTTTGCAGGGAGCGCCGATTTTGCGCGTCAGTTCGCGCACCGGCGAAGGCATTGACGATCTGAAAAAGGCGTTGGCGCAATTGGCGAAAAAAGTCGAAGAACGCGACGAACGCGCCATTGCACGGTTGCCGATTGACCGCGTGTTTACGATCAAAGGCTTCGGCACGGTCATTACCGGGACTTTGATTTCCGGGCGAATCGGCGTCGGCGATGAATTGGAACTGTTGCCTTTCGAAGGTCGCCGGTCGCGCGCGCGCAGCATCCAGGTTCACGGCCATTCAACACCGGAAGCCAAAGCCGGAGAACGCACCGCAATCAATTTGCAGGGAATTGAACTGGACGAAGTCACGCGCGGGCAAGTGTTGGCTCCGTCCGGAAGGCTGGCGGCAAGTTCGATGCTGGACGTGAAGCTGAGCCTGTTGAAAACTGCACCGCGAATTTTGCGCTCGCGTTCGCGGGTACATTTGCATGTCGGCACGGCGGAAGTGCTGGCGCGCGTTGTGTTGCTTGGCCAAAAAGAACTCGCTCCCGGCGGAGAATGTTTCGCCCAACTTCGGTTGGAATCGCCTTTGCTTGCATTGCCGGCGGATCACTTCATCGTGCGCAGTTATTCCCCAATGGCGACGGTTGGCGGAGGCAAGATCGTTGATTCGCTTCCACGCAAACACAGGCTTCGCGAAGGCGCGCAGGTTGTCGCGCAACTGGAAAAACTGGCAGCGGCGGATGAAACAGAACGCATTGGATTGCTGGTGGAAATGTCCGGCGAACGTGGAATGAGTTACGCCGAACTGGCTGCGCGCAGCGGTTCCACTGATGAAGCGATCAAACGCGCGGCGGACAGTTTGACCAAAACCAAACGACTGGTGGTGGCTGTCGCCAATCCGTTGTTGCTGATTGCGCGCACTGAATTTGAAGACCTGGCCAAACAGGTTCGCGCTTTGCTGAAAAGTTTCCACAGCCGTTCACCGTTGGAATCCGGCATGGGGCGTGAAGAAGTCCGCGAAAAAATCTTTGCCAAACTGTCGCCGGAAATTTTTCGCGCTGTGCTGGCACAACTGACCGAGCGTAATGAAATCGTCGCCGAAAAAGATTTGCTGCGCCTGGCCACGCACCGCGTAGCGCTTTCCGCAGAAGAGCAAGCCGCCAAAGATCATCTTGCTGAAGTGTATGCGCGTGCCGCATTGCAGCCCATTTCCTTGGAAGAAGCCGTTGCCCAGGCGGGTTCGCAATTCGGCATTGATTCCGCACGCGCGACGCGATTTGCCCAAATGCTGATCAACAGCGGCGAACTGATCAAAGTCGCCGATCTGGTGTTTCACCGCAGCGCAGTTGATGGGTTGCGCGAAACGCTGCAACGTCACAAAGCCGAACACGGCGCAAAACTGGATGTCGGCACCTTCAAAGACCTGACTGGCATTTCGCGCAAATACGCGATTCCGTTGCTGGAATATCTGGACCGCCAGCGCGTAACACGCCGTGTTGGCGATGCGCGAGAAATTCTGTAAGCTGTCTTCGCTTCCCATCAAAACTTCCCCTGCATACAAGTTGTCCCCGTCAAACTGAAACCTGCGCTGCTGTGGTGTGCCGCGTATCCGCATCTGCAAGCGCAAATCAAAGTGGGTAAAACAACTCTCGCCGCATTTCCAGGAGGAGGATCATGTTCAAATTTGTTTTTCGCGCGCTCGGTTGTCTGTTGTTGCTGGTTTGCATTTTGGCGATTGGCAATCGCTCGCAGTTGCTGAAAGAAACGGTGCTGGCGCAAACCACCATTCAGTTGCAGCCGGTTGTTACCGGACTGGCGTTTCCGGTTTTTGTTGCCAGTTCTCGCGACGGCACGAACCGGTTGTTCATTCTGGAACGGGCGGGAAAAATTCAATTGCTGATGCCGGGAGCTTCCACGCTTTCTGCCGCGCCATTTCTGGATCTGACGTCGAAAGTGTTAACCGGAACTACCGTGGGCGACGAACGCGGCTTGCTCGGTTTGGCGTTTCATCCGGGATTCAAAACCAACCGGCGGTTTTTTGTGAACTACACCCGGCGGCCTGACGGCGCGACCGTGATTTCCGAATTCAAGGTTTCCATCGGCAATGGAAACCAGGCTGACGTTGAAGAAAAAGTGATCCTGACCATCGCGCAGCCGTTTTCGAATCACAACGGCGGAATGATGGATTTTGGCAAAGACGGTTTTCTGTACATAGGTTCCGGCGATGGAGGTTCGGCCAACGATCCGGGCAATCGCGCACAAAATATAGACGAATTGCTGGGCAAGTTTTTGCGGATTGATGTGGATACGCCGAACGGGGCTGTGCCGTATTCGTCGCCCGCAACAAATCCGTTTTTCGGCGCGACAGCGGGACGCGACGAGATTTACTCCATCGGTTGGCGAAATCCCTGGCGATGGTCGTTTGATCGGCAAACCGGTGAACTTTATGCAGGCGACGTCGGCCAAGGTCAGATTGAAGAAATTGACATTGTTACGCTGGGAGGAAATTACGGCTGGCGCGTGTTGGAAGGAACGCGCTGCACCAATTTAGGCCCGGCTTCCTGCACAACGCCGGGCTTTACTGCACCGATTCATGAATATGCGCAAAGCGGCGGGCGGTGTTCGGTAACGGGCGGTTATGTGTACCGCGGAACGCGCGAAACGCTGGCGGCGGGCACGTATGTGTTTGGCGATTACTGCACAGGCGAAATCTTCCTGCGTGAAAACGGCACAGTGCGGATGGCGCTGGATTCTCCGTACAACATTTCTTCGTTTGGCGAAGACGAAGCCGGAGAAATTTATCTGGTTCATCTGGGTGGCGGAACGAACGGCGTGGTGTATCGCATCACCAACCCGGCTGCGCCTGTGGCACAAGCGACCAGCGTTTCGGCGGCAAATTACCGCAGCCCGCTGGCCAGAGAAGTTATTACCGCTGTTTTTGGCGCAAACCTGGCAGCCGTGACCCAATCCGGCTCCTCGCCTTTGCCGACGAACCTGGGCGGAACGCAGATCACAGTCACGGATAGCGCAGGAGCCAGCCGCCTTGCACCGTTGTTTTTTGTTTCCCCGACACAGGTGAATTATCTGGTTCCGGCTGGTACCGCAGCCGGAACGGCGACCGTCACCATTACCAGTTGGAGCGGCGTGGTTTCGCGGGGCACTGTGCAGATCAATCCAGTCGCTCCGGGGTTGTTTACGGCAAACTCTTCTGGGCGCGGCGTTCCCGCAGCCGTCGTCGAACGAATTCGCGCCAACGGTTCGCGCAGCACAGAACCTGTCTCGCAATTCGACACCACCCAAAACCAGTTTGTACCTGTGCCGATTGATTTGGGAGCGGAAAGCGATCAAGTCTTTCTGTCTGCTTTTGGCACTGGATTCCGGTTTCGTAGTTCATTGTCTGCCGTAACAGCAACGATTGGCGGCACTGCTGCCGAAGTCACATTTGCCGGTGATCAAGGCGGTTTCGTCGGTCTGGATCAAGCGAATATCCGAATCCCGCGCAGCTTACTAAATCGAGGCGAAGTTGACGTTGTGCTGACGGTTGACGGTCAACCCGCAAACACGGTTCGCATCAACATCAAATAAACTTGAGCGCGACCTGAAACCACGGATAAACACAGATTCACGCAGATGGACACGGAAAACCAAAAATTATCTGTGATTATTTGTGTTGATCTGTGTTCATCTGTGGTTTCTCGATGGTCGTCAATTAGGCTCTTTTCCGAAACTGCCGCCTCGCCTATAATCCGCGCTCCCCACCCCACAAAGACTCACTTCGCCCCAGCGAATCAGCAGTTTTACCCATAACTTACAGAGGTTTTCGTTGTGAACACACCCGTCAATGTTTTGATTCTGGCTGCCGGACTTGGCACACGCATGAAAAGCGATCAGGCAAAAGTGCTGCACCGGTTGGGCAGCCGTCCGCTGATTTCTCACGTTCTGCGAACCGCCGCCGAACTGAATCCGGAAAACATCATCGTTGTCGTCGGCCACCAGGCCGAGAAAGTCGAAGCCGCTGCCCGATCATCGTTTGCCGATTCCGCCATGGCCGAGCGGTTGCAGTTCGTCACCCAAGACAAACAACTCGGCACCGGCCACGCCGTCAAATGCGCGACTGACATCATCCAGAAAACTCGGGGCTTGCTGGTGGTGTTTTACGGGGACACGCCAGCCGTCAAAGCAGCAACTCTGCAAAAACTGATCGCCGAACACGAAACGGGCAAACACGCCGCAACGCTGGTGACCATCAAAATTGATCCGCCTCCGGCGTATGGCCGCATCGTTCGTGACGGCGAAAGCAAATTTCTGAAAATTGTCGAACAGCGCGATTGCACGCCTGAACAGGCGGCCATTACGGAACTCAATCCAGGTTTTTATTGTTTTGACGTTCCAGCGTTGCTGGTCGCACTGGAAAAGCTGACGCCGCAAAACGCCCAAGGCGAGTATTACCTGACCGACGTTCCGCAACACATGCTCGACGCAGGTTTGTCGGTCGGAACCGTTTTTCACTCGGACGCGCATGAACTGGACGGCATCAACAACCGCGCAGAGCTTGCTGCAATGTGGAAACGAGTCCGGCTGGAAACGCTGAACCGACTGATGGTGGAAGGCGTTTCGATTGTTGATCCTGATTCAACCTACATTGACGCTTCGGTGCAGATTGGCCGCGACACGGTCATTCATCCCCAAGTCATCATCGAAGGCGATTCGCGCATTGGCACAAACTGCGAAATTCATTCCTGGTCGCACCTGACCAATGTCGAAATCGGCGACGACTGCAAAGTGCTGAATTCCTGTGTGCTGGTGGATACGAAACTCAGCGGCAAAAATTCCGTTGGACCGTCCGCGCATTTGCGGATGCATACTGAGCTTGCCGAAGAGGCTGTCATCGGCAATTTCGTCGAAGTCAAAAAATCCAGGCTTGGCCGCAAAACAAAATCCATGCACCTGACGTATCTTGGTGACGCAACCATTGGCGACCGCGTTAATATCGGAGCAGCAACCGTCACTTGCAATTACGACGGCAAGAACAAGAATCCGACTTTCATTGAAGACGACGTCAAAATCGGTTCGGACACAATGTTGGTCGCTCCGGTTCGTGTCGGTCGCGGTTCGGTTTCAGGCGCAGGTTCTGTCATTACCAAAGACGTGCCGCCTGATTCGCTGGTTGTCGGTATGCCGGCAAAAGTCATCAAAAAGCTGAAAGAATAATCGAAGGAGCTAAACCATGTTTTGCCCTCAATGTGGGGTTCAGGTTGAACAACAAACGAAGTTTTGTAAGTCCTGCGGCCTGAAGCTGGCCGATCACGTGCAGTTGATTGCCGCTTCGCGTGAAACGGAAATTGGCCGAATGAGCCGCGAAGAAGCCAAACGTCAATTGCGCTGGCTGAAGGCCACCAGGTCGTTGTTGGGCAGCGCATTGCTGGTGCCGTTGATAATGCTGATGCTTGGCATCGCAGTATCATCAAATGGGGGTGATGCGGAAATTGCCGGAATGATCACCTTCTTCCTGACTTGTATCTGGCTGGGCATCAACGGACGGGCGCTTTTCAACCTGTTTCGCGGCGGTTTTTTCAAAACCTACAAGGAACGCCGTGTTCGTGCCGAAGCAGCTTTACTGGCGCAGCCAACTGCGCCGACAGCAATTCCCCAACCGCAGGAACAATTCAGCTTGCCGCCGGATACAAATCCCATTCAACCCCGAATCGAATCTATTAGCATCACTGAACCTACCACGCGCGAGCTTCGCCAAGTCAGTGGCAGTTCAGGAAGAATCCAATAAAACGCCAGTCAGGAGTACCACCCCATGTGCGGAATTGTCGGTTACGTCGGAAATCAGCAAGTTGTCCCGGTTGTCATCGAAGGGCTGCGGCGGTTGGAATATCGCGGCTATGATTCGGCGGGCATTGCCGTCGTCAACCGCGATCACGAAATGCAGGTTCGTCGCGCTAGCGGCAAGCTTCGCAACCTGGAAGAAGTCATTCGCCAAAGTCCGATTCAGGGCGAATACGGTTTAGGCCACACGCGCTGGGCGACGCACGGACGCCCGACTGAAGAAAACGCGCACCCGCACCGCGACGGTTCGGGTCGCATCGTCGTTGTTCACAACGGGATCATCGAAAATTATCTGGAGCTGAAACGCGATCTGATCTCTCGCGGCCACGTTTTCAAATCTGAAACCGACACCGAAGTCGTCGCTCACCTGATTCAAAAACACCTGGAACAAGACAAGCAGGCTGACTTGGAAACAGCGTTTCGCCGTTCGCTAGCCGAAGTCCGAGGCATTTACGCATTAGTGGCCATGTCGGCTGATGAACCGGAAAAGATCGTTGCTGCAAGACTTGGCCCGCCGGTCGTCGTCGGCTTAGGCGAAGGCGAATACTTCGTCGCGTCGGACATTCCGGCGATTTTGCCTCACACGCGAGACATTTTCTTTCTTGGCGATGGCGAAATGGCGCTGTTGTCCAAAGACGGCGTTCGCGTTACAGACCTGGCGGGCAACGAAATCAAACCGCAGGTGCAGCGAATCACCTGGGATCCGATTCAGGCCGAAAAAGGCGGCTACAAGCATTTCATGCTCAAGGAGATTTTCGAGCAGCCGCGCGCCGTCCGGGACACCACGCAAAGCCGCATTTCGCTGGATACTGGCCACGTCTTTCTGGACGAGATGAAAATCACCGAAGCCGAATTCCGCAATCTGACCGACATCAAAATTGCGGCTTGCGGAACGGCTTGGCATGCGGCGCTGGTTGCCAAATACCTGATCGAAGAACTGGCGCGCTTGCCGGTTGAAGTGGATTACGCGTCGGAGTTTCGCTACCGAAATCCGATCCTGACACCAACCAGTTTGATGATGGTCATTTCGCAATCCGGCGAAACCGCCGACACGCTCGCGGCACTGCGCGAAGGGAAGGAAAAAGGCTGCAAGACCTTGGCCATCTGCAACGTGCAAGGCGCAATGATGACGCGCGAAGCCGACGGCACGATTTATACCCACGCCGGGCCGGAAATCGGCGTCGCTTCGACCAAAGCGTTTACTTCACAGATTGTTGCGGCGTACTTGCTGGCAATGTATCTGGCGCAGGTGCGCGGAACCTTGAGCGAAGAAAAGCTGAAATGGCACGCGCAGCATTTGTCCGAACTGCCGGTGAAAATCGAAAAGCTGCTGAACGCCGAAACCGATTATGAAGAATTGTCGCGCGCTTTTGTGCTCTCGACAGATTTCTTGTATTTAGGTCGCGGCATCAACTTCCCGATTGCGCTGGAAGGCGCGCTGAAGCTGAAAGAGATTTCTTACATTCACGCCGAAGGTTACGCGGCTGGAGAAATGAAACACGGGCCGAACGCGCTGATTGATTCGCGGTTGCCGGTAGTGGTGATTAACACGCTGGACCCGGACGACGAAAAATCCAAGCTTCGATACGAAAAAACCATTTCGAATATTCAGGAAGTCAAAGCCCGCGACGGCATCGTCGTGGCCATCGTCACCGAAGGCGACCGCGACACGCGCGATGTCGCCAGCTTCACCATCGAAGTTCCCCCGTCCAGCGAATTGCTTTCGCCCGTGCTGTCGGCGATTCCGCTGCAACTGATGGCCTATCACATTGCCGTGCGACGTGGCTGCGACGTTGACCAGCCGCGCAATCTGGCGAAATCCGTCACGGTCGAATAATTGCTCGAAATCCATCAACACCCCGTAATGCTGAAAAACGTAAATCTTATCCTTGCTTCCGGCTCGCCTAGACGAGCTGAGTTGTTGCGCTCGGCGGGCATTGATTTCACGGTCCGCGTTTCCGACGTGGATGAAAAAGTGCTTTCCGGTGAATTGCCACGCGATTACGTCGTGCGGCTTTCGCGCGAAAAAGCACAGGCTGTCGCCGCCGAAAGCGAGCTTGTGCTGGGCGCAGACACAACCGTGGTTTTGCTGAACGAAATCCTCGGAAAGCCAACAGATGAAAATGACGCCCGGCGAATGCTGCGGTTGCTCAGCGGCAAATGGCACGAAGTCCTGACCGGTGTTTCGCTGGTCAACGGGGCAAAAGTCACGTCAGACGTCGCCGTCACGCGGGTGAAGTTTTCCAAGCTGAGTGAAGAAGAAGCGAATTGGTATGTCGCTTCGGGCGAACCGATTGACAAAGCCGGAGCTTATGGAATTCAGGGGTATGCTTCGCGTTTTGTCGAACGCATCGAAGGCAGTTATTCAAATGTGGTGGGATTACCGGTGCAGATGATCTACCGGATGTTGATGGAGTCGGGAGTTGTCCGTCGGGAATCAGAAGTTAAGAGTCAGGGAGCCGGAAGCCAGTAGCCGGTTTAGTTTTTCTTTCAGGCTACCGGCTACCGAATTCTGGCTACTGCTTCAAAAGATTCCCTTCAGTTGCAGCAAATGGCCCATCTTTTCTTTCTTGGTCAGCAGATATTTGAACGCGGGTTGTTTGGCGCTGATTTCCAGCGGAACCCGCTCAACGATTTCCAGCCCGGCGTTTCTGAGCGCCTGAACTTTGTCGGGATTATTCGACATCAACCGCAACCGCCTGCCGCCAAGCAGCTTTATTACTTCGGCGCATTGGTTGTATTCGCGTTGATCAATGGCGAAGCCCAGCCGCAAATTGGCTTCGATGGTGTCCGCGCCTTCGTCCTGCAAGGCGTAAGCGCGAATCTTGTTGACGATGCCGATGCCTCGTCCTTCCTGCTGCTGATAAACGATGATGCCTTTGCCTTCGGCCTGCACCATTTTCATCGCGCTATCCAGTTGAGGCCCGCAATCGCATTTCAGCGAATGAAATACGTCTCCCGTCAGACATTGAGAATGGATGCGGACTAAGGTTGGTTCTTCAGGCTTGATGTCGCCTTTGACCAGGGCGACAAATTCTTCGTCGCTGTTGGTGCTGCGAAAACCTACGATACGGAAAGGGCCAAATTCTGTGGGCAGTTTGGCTTCGGCCTCTTTCTGAACCGTGAATCCTGCTGTTGCTCGGTCTAGCTGTGTCAAAACTTTTTTCCTCCTTCAATTTATGAACAACCGATGTTGCGCTGGTTCACTGCAATTTCAAATGGAATATAAGAGCCGCTAACACGAACGGTCAACATAACCATACTGTAACAACGCGAAGTTAGATGTAATCCAAGACACGAAAGCTGTCTTGGACAATTAAAGTCTGCTCTTGTGAAAAAGCGGCTTGACCGATATACAAACGACGATGGGCACAATAATCATCACTTTCATCACCTTGCTGGCGATCGCAAATGGCGCCTGGTTGAGCTGTCTGGTTTGGGAAACGGCAACATTGCGGCTTCGGCTGGCGGTTGGCTCGGTTGTTGGCGTGGCGCTGTTGGCCTGGGTTGGATTTCTGTCGGCGCTGGCGTTTGGACTGAACCGATTTTCCATTGGGCTGACAACGGCGATTCTTGCGGCCAGTTTGGCGGCGCTGAATGGAAAGGTTTCGTTCGGCAAGTTTCGCGCTGGGCTGATTAGCGATGGGTTTGTTGGTAAGTGGGGGACAATTTATTACGTTGCATGGGCGGCCTTGCTGGTGTGGTTGTTCAGCGGTGTGGTGATGTTTTATCCGGACGGATTGCACACGGCCCCAGCAAACAACTTCGGCGATCTGCCCTTTCATTTTGGCGTCATCACTTCGATGGCGTATGGCGAAAACCTGCCGCCGCAAAATCCCATCTTTGCCGGGATGAAATTCACGTATCCTTTCCTGATAGATTTCCTGACGGCATTTTTCATTCACTGCGGAGCCGATTGGCGCGCGGCGTTTTTTGTCGAAAACATTGTGCTGGCGCTGGCACTGGTTTCAATCATTGAACTGATGGTTGGGAGAATTACGAAAAATCAGGTTGCCGCTTTTATTGCGCCGGTGATTTTTCTGTTCAATGGCGGGTTTGGGTTCGTCAATTTCTTCCGTCAATTATCCGAATTTTTCAACGATCCCGCGCAGGCAAAACTCGGCCTGGTGCATTTCATCACCCATCTGCCAAACACCTACACAATGAATGTTGATTTGTTGTGGGGTAGCGGGAAGATTCCGCTGCGTTGGGGAAATGTCTTTACAACCTTGCTGATTCCGCAACGCTCCATGCTGTTTGGATTGCCAATTGTCGCGCTGATTATTTTGCTGTGGTGGATGGCGTTGGGCGAGCAGGAAAAAGGCGGCAAAGGGTCACCTCGCCGACGGTATTTGTTTGCCGCCGGAGTGCTGGCAGGTTTGCTGCCGATGCTGCACGCGCACGGATTTTTCTCGATCGCGATTGCTTGTGTGCCGATGACGCTTTTGTTCTTTTCGATAGACTGGTTGGCGTTTTTTGTTCCGATGGGAGTGCTGGCCGCGCCACAGGCTTTGTATTTAAGCGGCACGCAGGTGAAAAACGAACTCTTCAAAGTGAAATTGTTCTGGGAAGCGGGCGACACAAATCCGGTGCTGTTTTGGGGGGCAAACGCCGGGTTGTTTATTTTGATATTGGTCATTTGCTTGTTTGCCAATCGGCTGGCAACAGCCAGGCAGGTAAGGTTTTATCTGCCGTTCGTTCTATGGTTTATCGTGCCGAACGTCATCAAACTGGCACCGTGGGATTGGGACAACATCAAAGTACTGGTGTATTGGTCGCTGGCTTCGTGCATCTTTGTGGCATTACCGTTGGCGTTGTTGTTCGCTCATCGGTTCAAGGTGTTGAAGCTTGTCGGAGCTGTCTTGCTTGCGGTTTTGATTTTGTCTGGGGCGATTGACGTTGTGCGGGCTTTGTCGCCGGTTGAAAATGTGACTCTCTTTGGCAAGGCAGAATTGGAAGTCGCGGAATTGATTCGCCAGAAAACGCCGCCACGCGCGGTCATCTTGCACGCGCCGATTCACAATTCCGTCGTCGCGCTGACCGGACGCCAATCGGTGATGGGCTATCCTGGGCACCTGTGGACGCACGGGATCAATTATGGGCAACGCGAAAACGAAGTACGGACAATTTATCGCGGCGGAGCGGAAAGCGCTCGGCCAATGGTGGCTTTGGGAATTGATTATGTGGTGATTGGCCCGCCCGAACTAGGAGATTTGACGGTCGCTGAAAATTATTTTGCCGAACTTTATCCGGTGGTGATCAATCACGCGGGATACAGGGTTTATCAGGTAAAACCAAAATAGACAGTTATGTACGCAGAAGTTGCCATTCCGTTAAATGTCCATCAAACCTTCACGTACCGGTTGCCGGAAGGTATTGCAGTCAACGCCAAACCGGGAGCGCGTGTGCTGGTTCCGTTCGGGCGTCAGTTGCTGACTGGTTATATTGTTGACCTGCACGAAACGCTGGAAGAATTGGGGCAGGGCGACGAAAGTTTCGAGATCAAAGAAATTGAAGAGCTGTTTGACCTGGAACCGCTGGTCACGCCCGAACTGTTAGACCTGACCAAATGGATTGCGGATTACTACTACGCGCCATGGGGAGAAACGATCAAAAGTTGTCTGCCCGCAGGCATCAACGCCGAAGCGGAAGCGCTGCTAACCATCACCGAATCTGGCCGCGAAGCGCTGGTTGAAGCCAAGGCCAAACGCCCGCAACTTGCCGCCAAAATGCAGGCGCTGGAATTTATCGCCGAAAAAGAACAAACGCCGATGTCTGAACTGGTCAAGCAGTTCGACAAGCCGAAAGCCGCCGCAATTGCTCGCGAACTGCAAAAAACGAATTTCGTCACGATCAAACGGCAAATCCAGGGCGCAAGTGTAAAACCTAAAAAACAGCAGGCCGTCCGCCTGATTCAAGAGATTCCTGCCGAAGGCAAGCCGCTGAATGCCCAGCAGCAAAAAGTCGTCAATTTGCTGATTGAATCCGCAGAGCCAATTTCGCTGAGTGAATTGACAGAGCTTGCTGATGCCAGTCCTTCGGTCATTCGCACGCTGGAAAAACGCGGCTGCGTGGAAGTTTACGCGCGGGAAGTTCGCCGCGATCCGCTTTCCCATTTGCCGTCGTCCGACAGATTGCCAAATGGCGAAAACGATCTTTCGCTGACTGATAAACAACAAGCTGCGCTCAATGAAATCACGGCCAAGCTGGACGAAGACAAGTACGCGGCGTTTCTGCTGCACGGTGTGACGGGGAGCGGGAAGACGGAAATTTACATTCGCGCGATGCGGGCGACGCTGGAAAAAGGCAAAACGGCGTTGATGCTGGTGCCGGAAATTTCGCTGACGCCGATGTTTGCCAGACGATTGCGGGCGCATTTCGGAAATTCCGTAGCCATTCTGCATTCATCGCTTTCTGAAGGGGAACGGTTGGATGAGTGGAATCGGCTTCGACGAGGCGAAGCTCGTGTTTGCATCGGAGCGCGTTCGGGCGTGTTTGCTCCTATGCAAAACATCGGCTTGATCGTCGTGGATGAAGAGCACGAAGCTTCGTACAAACAGGATGAAACTCCACGCTACCACGGACGCGACACGGCGATTATGCGCGCCAATCAAGCCGGAGCCGTTATCATTTTGGGCAGCGCCACGCCTTCGATGGAAACTTATCACAACGCGCACATCGGCAAATATCAATATCTGAAGCTGGACGAACGCATCGGCGGGCGGCAACTGGCGCAGGTTGAAATCGTAGACATGCGCCAGGTTTTCAACCGTCACGGCAAGCAGCAGGTTTTTTCCGACGAGATGAAACAGGCGATTTTGCAAAATGCAGAACGCGGCGAACAAACGCTTGTGCTGCTGAATCGGCGCGGGTTTTCGGCTTCGCTGATTTGCCGAAGCTGCGGTCATCGCGCTGGCTGTCCGAATTGCGATGTTGGCTTGACCTATCACAAAGTCGAAGCCCGCCTGATCTGTCATTACTGCAATCACCACGAACGAGTTCCACGCGCCTGTTCCATTTGCCAAGGCGCTTACATTTACTACGTTGGCGAGGGCACAGAACAAATCGAAGTTTTGCTGAAAGAGCTTTATCCGCAGATGCGAATTTCTCGGCTTGACCGTGACACTACCCGGCGGCGCGGAGCGTTTGAAAAACTGCTCAATGAATTCGCCAGTGGAGATATTGATTTGATGGTCGGCACGCAGATGATTGCCAAAGGCCATGATTTCCCGAACGTAACACTGGTTTGCGTGATTTCAGTG
>CAYLJQ010000033.1:0-21439 GCA_964383955.1 uncultured Heliomicrobium sp.
CCGGTTCCACAGGAATTGGTCAAAGGCATCAATTACGCATTCATCAAACCGGACGCAGGGCTGTACGCTTCGGAATTCAAATTTGCCAAACACGGTCAATCAGGCGCTGAGCTATCGGAAGCGTTCCTGCATTTACCGAAAGTCGCCGACGAAATTGCCATCGTTCGTTCGATGATGACCGAAGCAATCAATCACGCGCCGGGCCAGATTTTCATGAACACTGGTTCGGTGCAGTTTGGGCGTCCCAGCTTTGGCGCCTGGGTGACGTACGGGCTGGGGAGCGAGACACAGGATTTGCCCGCGTTTGTCGTGCTGACTTCCGGCGGTGGAACCAGCGGCGGAGCGGGGAACTGGGGCTGCGGGTTTTTGCCAACGCTGTATCAAGGCGTGCCGTTCCAGCGCACAGGCCCGCCGATTCTTTCACTGTCGAACCCGCGCGGTATCACACGCGAAATGCAGCGTCGTTCGCTGGACACGCTGAAAGAACTCAACGAACAACATCTGGAAGTTACCGGCGATCCTGAAATCGCCACACGCATCAACGCTTTCGAGATGGCATACCGCATGCAGGAAAGCGCGCCGGAGTTGATAGATTTTTCCAAAGAGACCAAAGAAACGCTGGCCATGTACGGAGCCGAACCGGGCAAGAATTCGTACGCGAACAATTGCCTGCTGGCTCGGCGGTTGATCGAACGCGGCGTGCGCTTCGTTCAGTTGTTCCACGAAGCCTGGGATCATCACAGCGAAGTCGCCAAAGGCGTTAAAAGCCAGCTTAAAAACACAGACCAGGCGACGACGGCTTTGATTCAGGATTTGAAACAGCGCGGTTTGCTGGAAGACACCATCGTTGTCTGGGGCGGAGAATTTGGGCGAACTCCGATGGTTGAAAGCGACACCGACGCCAACCGCAGCAAAGGCCGCGACCACCACAACAAAGCTTTCACGATGTTTGTTGCCGGAGGCGGTTTCAAACACGGCGTAACCATCGGCAAAACCGATGAACTCGGTTTCAACGTCGCCGAAGATCCGGTTCAAGTCCACGACCTGCACGCGACGATCTTGCACCTGCTGGGCTTCGATCACACCAAGCTGACGTATCGGTATTCGGGACGCGATTTTCGGCTGACGGATGTTCACGGTGTCGTTGTGGATAAACTGTTGGCGTGAACACAATGAGCGAAGAACCGATCCGCCTGTCGAAATTGATGGCTCAGCGAGGAATCTGCTCACGTCGCGAAGCAGATGTTTTCATTGAACAAGGTTTGGTCATCGTTGACGGACAAGTCATCAGTCAACTCGGCACCAAAGTTTCGCCAAACGCGGAAATCAAACTTGCCCGCCAAGCCAGCCAGCAGCAAAACAAACTTGTCACCATCATCCTGCACAAACCAATCGGCTATGTTTCCGCCCAACCCGAAGACAACTATCAACCCGCCATCAAACTGATCACGCGCGCGAATCAGTTCGGCGAATCCAGGCTAAAACTTTGGCCAGAACATCTGAAAGGTCTGGCCGTTGCCGGAAGGCTGGACATTGATTCCCAAGGATTGCTGTTGTTCACGCAGGATGGGCGAATCGCGAAAAAGATCATCGGCGACAACGGCAAAATCGAAAAAGAATACATCGTCCGGGTGGAAGGTTTGCTGCCTAATAACAAGCTGCAATTGTTGCGGCACGGTTTGGAGCTGGACGGCAAGCCGCTGAAGCCAGCCAAAATTGAGTGGATCAACGATGATCAACTGCGCTTTGTTTTGACCGAAGGCAAGAAACGCCAGATTCGCCGCATGTGCGAGATGGTCGGATTGAGAATTACCGGGTTGAAGCGCGTACGAATCGGCAAAATCAAACTGGGGCATTTGCCGGAAGGTAAATGGCGATTTCTGGAAGCTGGCGAAAGCGTAGATTAAGTTGATACGACCATTAGTCATTCACCATTAGGCATTAGCCATTAATGGTCAGGGTAGAAAACCTCTTTACCTGTCGAACAATGCTTAATGGCGAATGAATAATGGTGAATTTCAGGGTCGCCTTCATTGGGTTGCTGGCTGAATCGCTTTCAGTACCGAATCAAAAATTTTCATGTAGCCCGTGCAGCGGCAAAGATTTCCAGCCAAGCCGTTGCGAATGTCTTCTTCAGTCGGGTGTGGGTTTTGTTTTAGCAAACTGACCGCAGCCAGCACCATTCCCGGAGTGCAGATTCCGCATTGAGCGCCGCCGCATTCGATGAAAGCTTGTTGTACAGCGTGCAGCCGGTCGCCGTCAGCAACGCCTTCAATTGTAGTAATTTTCGCGTTGGCAGCTTGAGCCACTGGAACCAGGCAACTGTTGACCAGTTCGCCGTCAATCATTACGGAACAAGCGCCGCATTCGCCTTCGCCGCACCCTTCTTTCGTGCCGGTCAGTTGCAGTTCTTCGCGCAGCACGTCCAGCAAACGAGCCATCGGCCAGGCGTGAACCGTTTTGCGTTCGCCGTTAACAGTGAAGTTCAAAGTTATTTTTTCAGCCATTTGCGTCTCCCGCTGTCATCATCTTCATCAACATTTCGGGCATCAAGGGAATCTGGTTAACAGGTTCGCCAATGGCGTCTTCAATGGCGTTCAAAATTGCCGGAGCCGGTCCGTCCATCGGCAATTCGCCGATGCCTTTGGCTCCAGAGGGGCCGTACGCGTAGGGCAGTTCTTCAAAGTAAACGCGAATGGGCGGCAAGTCCGCTGACGTAGGCATGATGTAATTCGTCATCTGGTTATTCACCATTCGTCCGTTTTGCCAGACGACGTTTTCGTAAAGCGCGTAGCCGATGGCCTGGGCCACGCCGCCTTCAATTTGTCCGGCGGCCAGCACAGGGTGAATGACTTTGCCGACTTCCTGCAAGGCGACAAAATCATCAACGCGCGCTTCGTAAGTTGTCAGGTCAACCGTCACTTCGGCGATGTAAACCGCCCAGGCATAAGTGCCGTACGCTTCGCCCTGATATTTTTCATCGTCCCAATAAACGCCCGGCGGAGCTTCGTACTTGCTGAAGGATTTTAGTTCGCCGTGTTTGGCTAGGTGGGCACGACAAGCAGCCGCAAATTCTTCTGTCGAATACGTTTCGCCTAGCAGACCGCTGCCGATCAGCGTTTGTTTCAAACCAAGCGCGGCGGATTCCACCAGTTTGCCGACAATCATTGTCGTGCGCGAAGCGACGGTTGGCCCGCTGTTTGGCACGTTGGCCGTATCCGGCTGCGCGATTTCAATCATTCCGCTGTCTATGCCAAGCGCTTGCGCCGCAATCTGCGAAAAGATGGTGAATGTGCCTTGGCCGATTTCGGTGTTGGAAGTCAGCACGCGCACTTTTCCTGCTTCGGTCGCTTCGATGCCAACGACGGATGACAAATAGACTTCGCCCGAACCGGTAAAGCCAGCGCCGTGCATAAACGTCGCAAAGCCGATGCCTTTCTTTTCAGTCGAATTTGCAGCGTTGAATTCAGCAAAGCGCTTTTTCTTTTCGTGGAAATCGCTGAGCTGTAACGCGCGGTCGAGCAAACGATTGAGGTCAATCTTTTCGCGAATGAGTTGGCCGGTGGAAGTCGTTTCGCCTTCTTTCAAAAAGTTGCGGCGGCGCAGTTCTTCGGGCGACAAGCCGAGCGTTTGCGCGACTTTGTTCAGGTGGCGTTCCATGGCGAAAATGCTTTGCGGAGCGCCGAAGCCGCGAAAGGCTCCGTGTGGAGGATAGTTGGTGGCAAGGGCTCGGCTGCGAACCCGCACATTCGGCCAGTTGTAAGGCCCGGCGGCGTGAATCGTTCCGCGCGACAACACCACGGAAGACAATGTCGCGTAGGCTCCGCCATCAATCGTGAAATCAACTTCTGCGGCCAGAAAGCGTCCATCTTTCGTCACTGCTGTTTTGATCCGCGTGCGCGACGGATGACGTTTGGTGGTTGCGACCATGTCTTCCGCACGGTCGTAAATCATCTTGACGGGTTTGCCGGATTTCCACGCCAGCAAAGCGGCATGCCCGGCAATCATCGAAGGATATTCTTCCTTGCCACCGAACCCGCCGCCGGTTGTGGCTTGGACAACGCGAATTTTTTCCGGCTCCAGGCCAAATAGCTTGATCAAAGCTTTGTGAACGTAATACGGGCATTGCATCGAACCCCAAACGGTTACGCCTTCTGCCGGATTGGCGATGGCGATCATTCCATTGGTTTCGATGTAAAGCTGTTCCTGAGCGCCGGTTTCGTACTCGCCTTCGACAATGAAATCGGCCTGCGACCAAGCGTCGTCTACACTGCCTTTTTCAATCAAAAACTTTTTGAAGACATTGTCTTGGCCCCAGATGATTTCGTTTTGCTTGAGCGAATCTTCCATGGTGAAGATGGCGGGTAAGGGGTCAATATCGAATTGAATTGCTCGGCGGGCTTTTTCCAGCAGGTATTTATCTGCATGAGCCAACAGCAAAATTGGCTCTTCGGCGTGGTTGACGATTTTGTCGGCCAGATAAGGCTGGTCTTCCAGAATCAAGGCGACGCAGTTTGCTCCGGGAATGTCTTTGGCGGTGACGATGGTGAATTCGTGCCAGGGAATCCCGTCGCCGAACCTAATGCCACGAATTTGTCCACGCGGAATTGTTGAGCGCACTGTTAGCCCGTGCAGCATTTCCGGGAAAGTCAGGTCATCGACATAGCGAGCGCCACCGGTGACCTTGTCCACTCCTTCTTTGCGTAAGATTGGTTGACCGATGAATTGCTTCTGCATAGTTGCCATATTATGAGAACGTCGCTTGAACAGCCGTCTGTATCGTCAAATTTTATGGTCTTTCCATGTGAACGCAGTATAAGTGGCGGCTTGGCTGACGGAAAAGCAGGCGCTCTGGTTTCTTGAAATCTTTTTTCTGGGTAGCGAAATCAATTTCCTACGGCTATACTCCAAGTCGCTGCATATAAGCGTTTAAGCGCGAATTTCGGTGTCGCAATTTGAAGTCCCCTTCTAAGCTAACAATTAAACGAAAGAACGAATCATCAATTTATGAAAATTGCCATCTTGGGGACGCGAGGTATTCCAGCCAACTATGGTGGTTTTGAAACCTTCGCAGAGCAATTGGGGACGCGGTTGGTGGCGCGGGGGCATCAGGTTACGGTTTACGGACGAAACCATTATTCAACAACCGACAGAAAGTTCTATCGCGGCGTTGAACTGGTTACACTGCCGACCATTCGCCATAAATACTTCGATACAATTATTCACACCTTCTTTTCCGTCCTGCACGCTTCTCCGCGCAAATACGACGTTATTCTAATTTGTAATGCTGCCAACAGTATTTTTTCCTTTATCCCGCGGCTCTTCGGAATCCCAACCTTGGTCAATGTTGATGGCCTGGAGCGCAAACGCAAAAAATGGAATTGGGTTGGACGGACTTACTATCTGGTGTCGGAATGGCTTTCAACCTTTTTGCCGACGGCGATTGTCACTGATGCGCAGGTGATTCAGGATTATTACGCCACGCGGTACAAGAAAGAATCCGCCATGATCGCTTATGGTGCTGAAGTTGCCCGCCGCGCTGCGCCGGAAAAGCTCTCACAGTTCGGGTTAAAGCCAAATGATTACGTGCTTTATGTCAGCCGGTTGGAGCCGGAAAACAATGCGCATTTGGTGATTGAAGCTTTCGAGAAGGTCAAAACGGACAAGCCGCTTGTGATTGTTGGTGGCGCGCCGTATGCCGAAGAGTACATTGCCCAATTGAAAAGCACTCGCGACCCGCGCGTGAAGTTTTTAGGATTCGTTTTTGGCGAAGATTACCGGGCGTTGCAGCAAAACGCTTACTGTTATGTTCACGCGACTGAAGTGGGCGGCACGCATCCAGCGTTGATTGAAGCGATGGGGGCAGGGAATTGCGCTCTGACGCTGAACACGCCTGAAAACCGTGAAGTCATCAACGGCGCGGGAATCGTGTACGATTCGGTCAATGATTTGACCACGAAGCTGCAACAGGTGATTGATCATCCGGAAATGATTGGCGAATACCGCCGCCGCTCTATGGACAGAGTGCTTGAGCTGTACGATTGGGAACAGATTACAGACCAATACGGCGAACTGCTGTCGAATTTGGCAGGTGTCGAACTTCCAGTGGGCCAACCTGCAATCAGCAAACCGGTTCAAGCAGAATCTGCCAGGAAATCGTTTGTTCAAGAGCCGGTGAAAGTTCGTAGCGCGACCAAATCCCTTCAGTGACTGTGAGTCGCGGAATGCCCGCCATCAAATTGCAATCCGCTATGAATTACAGTTCCAGCGCTAAAATCCCCCTGTGGCGTCCGGCTTGGACGCTGTTAAGCGAACACCGTGGGCTGATTCGCTCCATGGTGCTTCGCGACCTGACCAGCCGCTACAAAGGTTCCGTCATGGGAATGGGCTGGGCGATCATCACTCCTGCTGTTCAAATCATCATTTTCACCGTCATCTTTTCCGGAATCTTCAGCGCCAGGTTTGGCGAACAAGGCGGACATTTGCGTTTTGCCGTCTATCTGTTTTGCGGAATGTTGCCCTGGATTGCGCTCAGCGATGGCGTGTTGCGTTCAACCACGTCGCTGACTGACAACATCAACCTGGTTCGTCGCGTAGTCTTTCCGCTGGAAGCCTTGCCGGTCAATCTGGCGTTTTCGGCCTTGATGCAGCAATTGCTGGGCACCATTGTTTTGCTGATCGCGGCTTTGCTGATGCAGGGAACTTTGCACCCGACAGCGCTTTGGATGCCAGTGCTGCTGATTCCGCAACTGCTGGCGACAATTGGATTGGGATGGTTGATGGCCAGTCTGGGCGTGTTTATCCGTGATATGGCCCAAGTCAATCAATTGGCGTTGCAAGCCTGCATGTATCTGACGCCAATCCTTTACCCGGAAAATCTTGTTCCGCCGAATTACCGCTGGCTGGTGGACTTGAATCCGATGGCTCCGTTGATTCGCAGTTACCGATGGACCCTGCTGGAAGGCAAAATGCCTGACTGGCGTGGGTTGGGATTTACGATGGCGTTCGCGCTGGTCTGTTTTGGCTTCGGGTATTGGTGGTTCCAGCGAACAAAAAAAGCTTTTGCGGATGTGCTGTAAATCATTCTCCTTAAATCTCAGTAAAGCAGCGGCTCGCCTCAACTGAATTCAGCAAAGAATTACCTGCCGATTGAAATTTTTCTATAGCCATTCTTGTTGGATTGAGTAAGTTTTACAGAAATCATTCCCCTCAAATTTTGTCGCGGTTCTACGAGAAATTCCCGCAAGCCCGTGTTTATTGAAGTTTATGCGTTTTCTCGGCAAGCGAATGGTTGTGGCATCGTGGTTGCAATAGCTTGAGTGGGGCAACGAGATACCAGGTGGTTAACTCCACTGACGGTGTCATGCGGTTACCAAGGGTGAGGAAGGTAACCGCACTTATCAGGCGCTGACGGGCAATCCCACGACTGTCAGCGCCTATTTCTTTTTGTAATGCCCGAAGATTTTGACAATTCTTTTTGCGTCCAATCAGCCCTTGTCGCTGTGGCAAATGCTCAGCACACACCTGGAATCGAAATCTCTTCGACTTCACGTACTTCGACGGTGCCGCCGTATTCCAAACTCGGACAACGACTGGCCAGGTTCACTGCTTCGTCGTAACTTGCCGCTTCGACAATCCAATATCCCCCAACTACTTCTTTGGTTTCAGCAAACGGGCCATCCGTGACAACCTGGCTTTCGCCAAAGCCATTAATCTGCCTGCCCAAATCGTCGCGCAGCTTGTTCAGACCTTTCAACTTGCCTGTCGCATGAAGCTGCGCCGTCCAATCATTGTATTTTTGAATGATGGTTTGAATCAGTTCGGGCGTCAGTTCTGCGCCGATGACTTGTTCTGGCGGCAGGTTCGGCGAAATCGAAAGCAGGATGTATTGCGGCATAGATTCCTTTCAGCGTTGTTATTTCAGCGACACGTCTCCGGCTTTGCGAATGTCATAAGCAAACGAGACAAAAGTTTGCAGGTAGGCAATCATCGCAAATGCCAGCGCGCCATAAAGTATCAGTGTTGTGTGCGGCGGCTCCGTCAACCAGATGGCTGCGATAATCACCGCCAGCATCACCGTGGCAATCAACCAGCGGTAAATCACTTCAAACCACAACACGAAAACTGCGATGAAGCCGAGCACGGTAACCAGCGTTCCAAGTCCGTGCGGCCATCCCAGCATCAAAATCATGGAAAAGTAATAACTGGCTACCAGTCCGCGCACGAACTTTTGCAGCGTGAAGTAGTGTTCATAAAAAAACGGAAAAAGCGCCGCCAGGACAGCAACGACCAGCCATTCGTTGCGCTCGCCGGATGGAACGCCCAGCGCCGCGCAAAGCGGATAATGCCAAATCAAAATCAGCCAAACCGGCATGGTGTTGCGAATCCATTTGGCAATTCGCGCAGGTTTGATCAACGTCAGATCAGCCATCAAATACAGATAATAGCCAACCGCTGGCAGTAAAACGCCAAGCCAGGTTTGGCCAATTGTGTTTCGCCGGATAGTGACCAGCAAAGTCACAATCACCGCAATCAGCGGTGCCCATTCGTAACTGCGAATATTTGATGGTGGTTGGCTGTACCAACGTTCGTAGGCATCGTGAACCCGCAGCGAAGGCGTCAACGAACGGTTGATGCGTTCGGCGATCTGCTGCATGACTTGCTGATGGAATTCCTTGTCGTCGCGCCGAGCGGCTCGGTCTGCTTCATGAAGCTGAATCGGTTCGTGATAACGGACAATGATCTTTGCGGGTTTTGGCAACAGCTTCCATTTTGGCCAGGCGCGATAGGCGCCGCCTATGGTGACGGGGACAATTGCCGCGCCAGTTTCAATCGCCAGCCTGGCCACACCTGTTCTGAGTTCACCCATCGGCCCCTGTTCAGAACGCTGCCCTTCGGGAAAAATGCCCAGCGCATCGCCGCTATTCAACACCTTCAACGCTTCGCGGAAAGCCGATTCTCCTTTGCCTTTGCGAATGTCCACGGGGAACGAACCCATTGCGCGAATCAATTGGCCCAGCACGGGAACTTTGAACAGGGCATCCCAGGCCATAAACCGAATCTTGCGTTTGACCGGCAACATCACCAGAACCGGATCAAGATAGGACGGGTGATTGCCTGCGATGATGACTGCGCCGCGTTCCGGCACGTTTTCCACCCCGTGGAATTCAACGGCGAATAGCACACGGAACAACGGCCAGCCAATGGATTTCAACAATCGTAATAGCATAGCGATCAGTCGTTGCGATCAGTCGTTTTTTCAACGCAAAGTCGCTAAGTTGCAAAGACGCAAGAAAGAAAAAAATCTTTGCGCCTTTGTTTCTTTGCGCCTTTGCGTTGTAGCTCAGGATCGGGTTAATGAGATTCGCGGGTGACTTCCGTGCCACTGTGTCCGACCAGAAAATCGAAGTCCGCTCCCTGGTCAGCCTGTAGAACGTGGTCCACGTAAAGCTTGTAATAACCGCGATCAAACGGAGAAGTTGGCGGTTGCCAGCGCGCGCGCCGGGCAGTCAGTTCTTCGTCAGAAACTTCCAGATGCAGTTTACGCGCCGTCACGTCCAATTGGATGTAATCGCCGCTTTCAACCAATGCGAGAGGACCGCCGGTTGCCGCTTCAGGGGCAACGTGCAGCACGACGGTTCCATAGGCGGTGCCGCTCATGCGCGCATCGGAAATTCGGATCATGTCTGTGACGCCTTTTCGCAGAATTTTTTCCGGCAAACCAAAATTGCCGACTTCGGCCATTCCCGGATACCCGCGCGGGCCGCAATTTTTCAGCACCAGAATGCAGCTTTCGTCCACGTCCAAGTTCGGGTCGTCAACACGGGCGTTGTAATCTTCGATGTTTTCAAACACCACAGCGCGCCCGCGATGTTGCATCAACTCTGGCGTTGCCGCTGAAGGTTTGATCACCGCTCCGTTCGGGCAAAGATTGCCCTCTAAGATTGCCAGTCCACCTTGTCGCACCAGCGGTTCGTCGAACGGTTTGATGACATCGCGGTTGTAACAAGGCGCGTTTGCAGTGTTCTCGCCAATGGTTTTTCCGTTGACGGTCATTGCGTCGCGATTGATTAAATCGCCGAGTTCACGAATGACCGCCGGAACTCCGCCCGCGTAATAAAAATCTTCCATCAGGTATTTGCCTGAAGGCATCAGGTTGACCAGACACGGAACGTCACGACCCAGGGCATCAAAATCGCTGAGTTTGAAATCTATTCCGAGTCGTCCAGCCAAGGCCAGCAAATGCACTACGGCATTGGTTGAACCGCCAATGGCTCCGACTACGCGCACGGCATTTTCAAACGCCTGTCGAGTCAGAATTTTCGACATCCGCAAATCTTCGTGAACCATTTCGACGATGCGGCGGCCTGCCATGTGGGAAAGCGCATAACGCCGAGAATCCACCGCCGGAATCGCCGCATTCATCGGCATACCCATCCCCAGCGATTCCACCACGCTGGCCATCGTCGAAGCCGTTCCCATTGTCATGCAATGGCCGGTCGAGCGGCTCATGCAGCTTTCGGCTTCCTGAAAATCGCACAGCGGCATGATTCCTGCGCGGACTTCTTCGCTGAATTTCCATACGTTCGTGCCGGAGCCAATGTCTTCGCCGCGAAACTTTCCGTTCAGCATCGGCCCGCCGGAAATCGCCAGCGTCGGCAGATCGCAACTGGCCGCACCCATCAAACACGCCGGAGTCGTTTTGTCGCACCCGACCAAAAGCACAACGCCATCTATCGGATTGGCGCGAATGGTTTCTTCAACGTCCATGCTGGCCAGATTGCGAAACAGCATTGCCGTCGGGCGCATCAGGTTTTCGCCCAGCGACATAACAGGGAATTCCATGGGGAACCCGCCTGCTTCGTAAATGCCGCGCTTTACATGTTCGGCAATTTTGCGGAAGTGGCCGTTGCACGGCGTCAGTTCTGACCAGGTGTTGCAGATGCCAATGACCGGCCGGCCATCGAAAAGGTGATCGGGATATCCCTGGTTTTTTGTCCAGCTACGATGAATGAAGCCGCCTTTGTCGGTCGGCCCAAACCAATTTGAACTGCGGTATTTTTTGGATTGAGACATTTCCTGCTCGCTTTTGTTTGGATTGATGGCGCAAAAAGGCCGCGCTAAGTATAGCCAGCCTGTTCGGTCTGTCCATTTTCCACTCATCAAAAAATAGATCGTCGGTAGATTGTTTCCTTGTTGACAATCTATTTGGAAACGAGTATCTTCCGCACCACGATGACGAAGAAAGTGAAAATTACACCGAGCGTGGCTGAACAAACCCTGATCCGATTGATGCGCGTGGGAGATCGGTTGTGGCGGGAATCGGACAATCGCTTCAGTCAATGGGGATTGACGGACAATCATTACAACGTCCTTCGCATCCTGAATGGCTCGGCGGAACCGATTTCCCAGGTCGAAATTGGCCGGAAGATGCTGTCTTCGCGGGCCAATGTCACCAAGCTGGTGGATTTGCTGGAGGATCGAAAGTTCGTCAAACGCCTTTCTTGCGGCGACCGCCGGGTAAATCTGGTGGAATTGACTGAGGAAGGAGCAAAATTCATCGAAGAAACGCTGTCAGAGGTTATTGGCGTGGCCAATGAACAATTGAAACCGCTGACCCGCGACGAACAGAAAACGCTTTTCACTCTTCTCGGCAAACTGCTGGAAGAGTAAAAATTTTGCCTTGATTGTTTACCAAGAAACAATCAAGCAGTGAACTTACTTAATTGAGGGAGAAACACGTATGATTCGCAAACTATTGGCAACAACGAATGACATTCTTCCGCTGGTGTTGCGGCTGACATTGGGCTTGGTCATCTTTCCGCACGGCGCGCAAAAGCTGTTGGGCTGGTTTGGCGGGTATGGCTTCAGCGCAACCATGAAAGCTATGACGGACATGGGATTGCCCGCAGTCATTGTCTTTCTGGTAATTCTGGCGGAATCCTTTGGTGCGCTGGGACTGATCACTGGCTTTCTGACACGGTTCAGCGCATTTGGTATCGCGATGGTGATGCTGGGCGCAATTTTCACCGTTCACGGGAAAGTCGGGTTTTTTATGAACTGGTTTGGTCAGCAGCAAGGAGAAGGGTACGAATACCACTTGCTGGTTCTGGGCATCGCCCTGGCGCTAATGATTCGTGGTGGCGGACGATTATCAGTAGATCGCGCGTTGCAAGGCGACAAGTAATAATCACAAGCTAACAAAAAAACGAGGAGGTTATATGCAGATTATCAAAGCGAAAGATCGGTTTCATTTGGAGAGCGATTGGTTGTCCGCGTACTGGCTGTTCAGTTTTGACCGGTACTACGATCCCAGCAACGTGCATTTTGGGCCGTTGCGTGTGTTCAACCACGACACGATTGCGGGCGCTGGAGGCTTCCCCACGCATTCGCACCGCGAAATGGAAATCGTGACATACGTGCTGAGCGGCAGGCTGGCGCACAAAGACAGCACGGGCGGAGTTGGTTTCATCAACGCTGGCGAAGTTCAACGAATGACCGCCGGAACTGCGATTGCTCATTCGGAATTCAACGCTTCGGAAACAGACCCGGTTCGGCTGATGCAAATTTGGGTCTTACCCGAACGCGAAGGGCTGAAGCCGTCGTACGAACAGAAACAGTTCACGATTCAGCAGCGAATAGGCATGTTGTTGCCGATTGCTTCCGGCCAGGATGTGCCGGGCGGCGTGAAGATTCATCAGGACACGACCTTTTATGTGTCGCGGCTGAGAACTAGCGATCAAGTTGCGCACGAATTGAAAGCGGGTCGTCGCGCTTTCCTGTACGTGATCGAAGGCGAAGTCGCGTTGAACGGCGAAACGTTGAGCATTGGCGATCAAGCCAGAATTACGGAATCAGGAAAGCTTGAGTTGTCGGCTTCCGGCGAAAGCGAGATCATCCTGATTGATCTTCCGTAGTGCCAGGTCAGTACCGCGCGCGGTAGCAAGCGGCTCTCTTTCTGAGCTTGCTTGCTACGGGTCGCGGTGCCGACCGCTTAGCTTGCCATCCGTTCTTTCCCGCCTTTCTTCTTCTGACCACGATCGCCGGATTTCCAACACTTCTTCAGTCAGCGCGACAAGCTTTTCCTTGATCGCTTTTCCATTCAATCCAGTAGGTTTTGGATACCGTTGCGGCAGAATCAATGGGCGAACCGGTTCACGCGCTTCGGCAGGAACCCGCGTAATCATTTCGTAGATGTGAAACTCGGCTGCTCCCAATTCGTTTTTGACCCAGCGCAACGTCCGGCCAATTTCCGGATCGCATTCCGAAATCGCGTTCAACAAAGCACTGCAAATAAACGTCGTGCAGAAAACCGTCTTGCCAAATTTGTTATTTGGATCGCAGCCCGCCGTGCCCATCACGCGACATGTCGGCGGACAACAACCTGTGTCTTGCTGATGACAGCGTCCGCAAATATCGAACACGCCGCTGGCGGCAAAGAACTGGTCTAGTTCGGCAATCAATTCTTTGCGCGTCAACCCTTCGGGGGATGCGGGTTGAGTCTGAATTTGTTTTCTTTTCTGTCGCGCACAGCCGGCGCAAAGCAGAAATTCCTGTTCGTTATCAGCGTTCTGAGATGTGCCAAAATCAAAAAGCTGGTATCGCCGGGCGTGCTGATTCCCGCAGCGTTCGCACGATAGCCGCTCAACTTCCTCGTTTTTTCGCCTCTTCCTCATGATCGGGTCGAGTGTACGAGCGCATGCCGAACCGCGCAAATCTTGCCGGTGTGTAAAACCGAAGCCTCTAGCAAAAGCCGAAACTTTGTTTTGCCTTCTCAGCCTTCAACCTTCTCTGAAAAAAAATGATTTTTTCTTGGCGGGACTCAAGTGTGGACTTCGCCTTACCAGATGTGAGCGGCAAAAAAGAGACTTTCAACGCTCAAGACAATTTTTACTCCGGCTCTGGGCAGAGCCGCAGATCGGATAAATGGACAGTAACGGTAAGGAGCGAAAACGATGCAAAGCAATCCAAATATTGATAGAACAAACTCTACAGAGATTCAGTTGAGCGGTGTTCAAAAAGAGTATTCCCGGCAGGTTGAGGCTTCTTATCCTGGGTTGAAGGTGGCGCACGATGTTACTTTTGACGACATTTGGACTTTGTTGCTGGACAGCGGTTTTTTGTATCCCGAAAAAGTAGCGCGATTGGAACCGGTGCTCCCTGATATTCAACAGACTGTTCGAAAGCTGTTGCTGGCCAATGGCAATTTGATGGCGACCGCCGTCATTCGGAACGAAAAGATTCTGGAAGCGCATATGAGCATTCTGCGGTGGTGCGAACAAACGTGGATTGTGCAGCATCTGGCCGCGCTTCCGATGTCTGCGCGCAGGCTGTGCGCTTCGGCGCAGTTGACACTGGGATTCACGCAATACGGGCAACTGCGACCGGACATTGTCTGGAACAAGATGTATTTTCGTCCGAATAACCTGTGGCCTGCGCGTGTGTTTGGCGGCTACGCGAAACGAGTCACTGATCCTGCGACCTCTGATTTGCGAACCTTTCATTATCTGGTTGCGCCGACGGCAGGCGATTCGCCGAAGCTGCCCGCAGGCATTGAAGTGCGAGCTGGCGCGCAAGAAGACAAGGTGATGATTGAGGACTGGTTCACTGCACGCGGTCGAACGGTTGAAGTGCAGGCGAATCAATACCAGGCTTTGTGCAACGGGGTGGAAAAACTGTCGCGGGAATATGAACAGGCTGGACTGTTGCGACGCCGTGAATCCATCATTGCCCAGCGCAATGGTCAGGTGACGGGGTTTGCGTTGTTAGAGATTGCATCCCTGGGAATGAATTTCAGCGAACTGACCAATTCCTTCACGATCCATTTGATGGATGAAGCGGACGCCGAAACTCGTTTGGTGCTGGCGGAAGCGGCCAAACAAAGGTATGCCGAATTTGGGCGCACGCAGTGCATCGCATTAGAGGATGGGGAAAACTTGTCGGCTTATGAGGCTGCCGGTTTTTCCAAGGTCAAAGACTACACGTGCTGGACGTTTCATCGAGAGCACCTGTTTGGCATGGAACAATTTTTCCGCGCTCTGTTTGCGCGGCGGAGGAAAAGTGAATGAGCACTGAATTGCGGTTGCGGTTTTCGGAACTGCGGGTTCCGTTGAAAATGACCTTTCGCCACGCGTCGGCAGCGCGCACGCATGGCGAAAGCATTTGGGTCGAAGCTTCGCGGGGCGAGTTGCGCGGGTATGGTGAAGGCTGTCCGCGCCCGTACGTGACGGGTGAAACGCGCGGTTCGTGCAAGCAATGGGTGGGCGAATGGCAAGAGGCGATTCAACGGGAATGCTCAAGCTTTGAAGCCATGCAAAGCTGGGTGGTCGAACATTCGGCTGACATTGATCGTTCGCCATCCGTCTGGTGCGCAATTGAAAGCGCGCTGCTGGATTTGTTTGCGCGCGAGCGGGGCCAAAGCGTCGAAGCCATGCTGGGCTTGGCAGCCCCGGGTGGCCCGCATTTGTATTCGGCAGTGCTGGGCAACGACGAATCGTGGAAAACGCGCTTTCTGATTGATCAGTACCTGATTCTGGGCGTCAAAGATTTCAAGGTGAAGCTGGGCGGCGACCTGGAACTCGACAGGGAAAAGCTCCGCAGCATCGAAGAGCTGACCGCCTGGCACGGCTTCTCAGGCGCGCGTATGCGCGTGGATGCCAACAATCTTTGGGCTGAATCGCCAGATGAAGCTCTGCCGTATTTGCGCTCGCTTGGTTATGAATTGTTCGGCGTAGAAGAACCCGTCAAACCTCGTGATGTTCGGGAGCACAGCCGCATCGGTGTTGAATTGGGCTGCCCGATTATCGTGGACGAAAGCCTGTGTACGATGGCCGATCTGGAACGATACGACGGCGCGCCTGGACGTTTTATGGCCAATCTGAAAGTTTCACGTGTGGGCGGCGTCTTGCGCGGGTTGCGGCTGATGAAAGAACTCAAGAAGCGCCGGTGGCCTGTCATTATCGGCGCGCACGTTGGAGAGACTTCCGTGTTGACGCGCGCGGCGATGTTGCTGGCCGCGTCTGCGGGCGATTTGCTGGTTGCACAGGAAGGCGCATTTGGCTCACGCCTGGTCGAACGCGAACCCGCGAGTCCCAGTTTGCGTTGGGGGCGCGGCGGATTTCTGGATCTGCGGCAGACTTATGCCGAAGTTACGACCGAAGGATTGCAGTTGACGCCTACTACAGCGTGGGAGCTTGGCTGGGGCTTGTCTTGCCGAATGGGTGGAAATCTGTGGAAAGAAACCGAAACGGTCACCACACAAACGATGTCGGATGGATACGAGATCAATTATCGAATATGGGGGCCGGAAAGCGGATCTGATGTTTTGGTTGTGTTGCACGGCGGCATGAGCCATTCGTTGTGGCAACGCCCATTGGCGCAAGCGGTGCGCGCGCAATCAGAAATATCTGTGTTTGCTCCTGACCGGCGCGGTTGCGGATTAAATGGCAACCGTGGCGATCTGGCCAGTGCCGTCCGCACGATTGAAGATGTGGTCGAACATATTCAAATGCTCTCGAAACGCTTTCAGCGGGTTCACCTGGCCGGTTGGTGTCAGGGCGCACAATACGCGGCAGTGGCCGCGGAACGATTGCAGGACGAAGGCTCGCTGGCGACGTTATTGCTGATTACGCCGGGATTGTTCTGGAACGCGCGGTTCCGTTCGGTGATTGATATGACGGAGCGCGTGGTTCAAGCGCTGCTGACGCATTTCGATCTCGCGCCCGGAAGAGAAGAAGCGTTTGTGCCGATTCCATTGCAGGCGACGGATTTCACGCTATCGGCGGGCGGGCTTGATTTCATTGACGCGGATGCGCTCAAGACGATAGAAGTCACTTTGAAATCTGTGATTGTGATGGACGAAGTGCAGGAGCTTTCGTGGGACTCTATCCTACGCGTCAAGTTGCCGATGTTTATGGTGACGGCGAAAGGCGACCGGATCGTGGACAACAACAAAGTCCGTGCGTATCTGGCGCCAATGTTCCAGCCGACCAGGAATCGTTTGATGGAACTGGAAACCGGCCATGCGGTGCAGTTCGAACAAGCGGAAGAGTTGTCACAAGCTTTGCTGGATTTTATTTCGGCGCAGAAAAACGCGAATGCGACGGCAGCACTTGCGACAGCTTGATGAACAACGACGAAAGTTACGGAATCAACGATGAAATTGACCATTAGCCATTCGGCATTAACCATTATTCAACAGGTAAAAATCACAACTGACTGTTGCAGCTAATGGATAAGACGCAATGGCTGATGGTCAATATCTGTGCGATACGCTACAGCTTTAACTTGCGCAACCGCAGCGCATTGGTGATCACCGACACCGAACTGAAGGTCATTGCGGCGCTGGCGATCATCGGGCTGAGCAGGATTCCAAAGAACGGATATAAAATTCCCGCTGCCAGCGGCACACCCAACAGGTTATAGACAAATGCAAAGAACAGATTTTGCCGGATGTTGCGCATCACGGCGCGGCTCAAGATTCGAGCGCGAACGATGGCGCGCAAATCGCCTTTGACCAGCGTCAATCCGGCGCTTTCCACCGCCACGTCGGTTCCGGTTCCCATCGCAATGCCAACTTCGGCAGCGGCCAGTGCCGGGGCATCATTGATGCCGTCGCCCGCCATTGCCACAATTTTTCCTTCGCGTTGCAGCCGTTTGATGGCGTCGGCTTTTTGTTCCGGCAGGACTTCGGCGATGACTTCGTCAATGCCGAGTTCGCGGGCGACGGTTTCCGCTGTGGTTCGGTTGTCGCCGGTCAGCATCACAATTCGCAATCCGTCTTCGTGAAGCTGTTTGATCGCTTCCGGTGTAGAAGCTTTTACGGGATCAGCCACGCCCAGCAAACCGGCAGTCTGTCCATCAATCGCAACCAGCATCACCGTCTGGCCTTCGGTGCGAAGCTGTTCCGCTCTATCGGCAAACGATGCCTCAACCTTGATCGAAAGCGATTCCATTAAACGTTGATTGCCCAGGGCGACGCGTTTGCCGCCTACTTGCCCAACTACGCCCTTGCCGGTCAGCGATTCAAAGCCGTCAACGCCAGCCAATTCAATTTTGCGCTCTTCAGCCGCTGCGACAATCGCTGCTGCCAAAGGATGCTCGCTCGCGCGTTCTAAACTTGCTGCCAACTGCAATAACCCGTTTTCATTCCCTCTGTCCCCCTTTCCCGCCATCCCTCCGTCATCCGCAGAAAACAAGGAAATCAACCGGGGCTTCCCTTCGGTCAGCGTGCCCGTTTTATCCACAACCAGTGTGTTCACTTTGGCCAGTGTTTCCAACGCTTCTGCACTTTTGATCAATACGCCAGCCATCGCGCCTCGCCCGGTTCCAACCATCACTGACATTGGCGTCGCCAATCCCAGCGCGCACGGACAAGCGATAATCAACACCGCGACGGCGTTGACCAGCGCGTAAACAAACCGAGGTTCGGGGCCGGCGAAGCTCCAAATCAGAAACGTGACGACCGAAGCCAGCACAACCAACGGCACAAACCAGGCCGAAACCGAATCGGCCAATCGTTGAATCGGAGCGCGGCTGCGTTGGGCTTCGCCAACCATTCTGACGATTTGCGCCAGCAAGGTTTCGCTGCCGACGCGCTCGGCTCGCATAACAAAACTTCCCGTGCCGTTGACGGTTCCGCCTGTGACTTTGCTGTCTGCTTCTTTTTCGACAGGAATCGGTTCACCTGTGACCATCGCTTCGTCAACGGAACTGCGGCCTTCTGTGACAATGCCGTCAACCGGAACTTTTTCGCCCGGACGCACGCGCAGCAAATCGCCAGGATGAACTTGATCAAGCGGAATATCTTCTTCGGTTCCGTTGGCTTGAATGACGCGCGCGGTTTTCGGCGCTAAACCCAACAGCATTTTGATTGCACTGCTGGTCTGGCTGCGCGCACGAAGCTCCAGCACTTGTCCCAACAAAACCAAAGTCGTGATGACCGCTGCGGCTTCAAAATATACTGCAACCTGTCCGCCGTGACCTCTGAACGAATCAGGGAAGATGCCGGGAACAAGCGTCGCCACAATGCTGTAACCAAATGCCGCGCCTGTGCCGATGGCAATCAGCGTGAACATGTTCGGACTGCGATTGACGATGGAAGCCCAGCCGCGCTGAAAAAACGGCCAGCCTCCCCACAACACAACCGGAGTCGCCAGCGCGAATTGCAGCAGCGTCACCAGGCGATGACCGATGGCGTGCTGCACCGGCTGACCGGGAATCATTTCCGACATCGCCAACACAAAGACCGGCAACGTCAACGCAAGGCTGATCCAGAATCGCCGTTTCATATCGTCCAGTTCCGAAGTGTCTTCTTCCGCGGTTAGTGAAAACACTTTCGGTTCCAACGCCATGCCGCACTTCGGACAAATGCCCGGCCCAATTTGGATAATTTCTGGGTCCATCGGACAGGTGTATTCAATATCCGTTGGCGAAGGCGGCTTGGATTTTGGATTCAAGACGGTTTCCGGGTCGGCGCTGAATTTATGCAGGCAATGCGCACTGCAAAAGTAATACGTCTTGCCGTTGTGTTCGTGCTTGCCCGCCGCCGTTGCCGGATTGACGGTCATTCCGCAAACCGGATCAATGGGTAGTTCTGCTGCAACCGTTGCCGTCGAAGGTTGCAGCGGCATCATCACCGGCAAGGATTTTGATTTGCCGCCCAACTGCACCATCACCGGAGCCGCATTCATGTGCGAAAGCTGCGGCGGTTTGTTCAGGTAACTTTCCGGATCGGTGCTAAATTTTTGCTGGCAATTCGGATTGCAGAAGTAATAGGTTTTGCCTTTGTAGTCGAACTTGCCCGCCGCCGTTTCAGGATCAACGGTCATTCCACAAACCGGATCAATGTGATTTGTCATTTGCTTCTCCTCCTCAATTGCGCCGAAGCCGGTTTTACCGTGCTAAGTTCGGTTTCTTCGATCAAGCCGCAAAAATGCCCATCAGCTTTTCCAAGCTTATCCCACTGGTTCAAGGTGCGGGCCAGAGCCTGCCTGTAGCGCTGCATTTGTTCCAGGCGCTCGTCTAGCTCTGCCAATCGTTGCCGGACGATTTCGCGGACTTCGTCGCAAGGGCTTTGCCCTGCGCGGCTTTCGGCGATGATGCGTCTGATTTCTTCCAGCGTGAATCCCAACGTTTGGGCGCGTTTGATGAATTCCAGCGTGTCCAATGCTTCGGCATCATAAAGTCTGTACCCGCCTTCGGTTCGCGCCGGTTGCGATAGCAAGCCGGTGCGTTCGTAAAACCGCAACGTTTCGATTCCGATGCCCGTGCGCTTGGCGACTTCGCCAATCTTTAGCCAAGCGGGTTCATCGGAGCCGTTTGTTTCACGAGCCAGAGTTTTTCGTTTTGATGCAATCATTCCGCTTTTCCTCCCAACGGATGGAAGTCTACACCCTGTAGCCGACTACAGGGTCAAGGCGAAAAAGAAAAAGTTGGGTGAAAAAATGGCGGAGAGTTAGGCGCAGAACCAAAGTTCTGCCACATAGGGTTAGATGGATTCAGTACATGACGGAAAAGCTGCCGTTGGATTCGGCTACCACCGTCGCCAATCCCCAAACCGGCACATCCGATGCGGAGCCTTTTTCGGCGGTCGGTTTGCCTTCGCGGTCAAACACTTGCCAAGTCAGCGAGCCTCCTTTTTTCCAGCCTGTGCCTTCCGTCCAAACCAGAATCGTTTCGCCTTTAGAGTTTGTCGCGATTGCCGGATGTTTCCGTTTGCCGGTTTCGCCGGGCGCTGAGATTTTGACCAGATCGTTTCGTTTGAGCGCGGCGAAAAATACCTGGCCGTTGTTTTCCCACGCTGCCAGATTTCGTGTGGAGGAAGCTGCTGCCATCGTTACGCTGCTCATCGGGCAGGTGGTCAGGTTCCAGTTGTCCAATCGTTGCCCGCTGAAGGTTTTTCCTTTGTCGGTGGAGGTCAGCAAAAACATTCCGCGTTCGGTCATCTCTGTTGCCGTGCGATAAAGCACGGAAAGCGCGCCGTGCGAATCAACAAATGCCCGCAAGCTGCAGCAGCCGCAAGCTCCTGTCAGCTTGTTGTCGTTTGAAGTATCAATGGCGACTTCGCGGGCAAAAGTTCTGCCTTCGTCAATAGACCGAGCCAACCAGACGCGGCGATGCTGTTCGCCTTTTTGTTCGCCTGCCCCGTGCCAAACAACATAAACATTGCCGAACATGTCCGCGGCTACCGAACCGCCGCCATCCAGGGAATTCGTTGATTGCATCAAATTGCGTTGCGGTTCAAAGCCCGTTCCGGCGTCATTCATTCGTGCATACAGCATCGGCGAAGAATTGCTCTGGCTTCTGGGCACAGCTTGATTGGATCCATTCCAGGCGACATGGATGCGACCGTTTTTCCCCAGCGCGATTTGCGCTCCGCGAATTGTGCCGATGGCGATGGCACTGCCTGTCTGACTGTTGACTCTGATCGGCGTCGAAA